>JBEUIR010000011.1:0-18638 GCA_040415395.1 Candidatus Thiothrix namsaraevi | reverse complement strand
TACCCGCGATTTGCAGGAACTGGTCGAATTGGGCGTGCTGCACAAAACCGGGGAACTGCGCTATGCGCGTTATTGCCTCAACTTGCCCGTGTGCATCAACACCTGCGCTGCCGTCAGAATTTGCCCATAGTCGGCATCGTTCATATCAGTAAATTTGTGCAAATTGCTTTCAGTAACGCTGGTCGGCGACCAAGGCGGTGGCTCTGCCAACCAACCGTTGGCATCGCGCATGTGCCGCCGGTCGCTCAACAGCTTTTCGGCATATTCCGCACCGGGCATGACCCGAAACAGCGGCACAAACCTCGGTTTTAACAGGGCTTCATCCACAAACGCTTGGCGAAAATAATCAGCGACCGGCGTGCAAAATGGCAAGGTGGTATCGAAATCGAGGATGTAACGCACACCCAGCGCAGCGTGCCACAGCAACACAACGTGGTAATCCCACAGCAGCGGTTCAGTCGGCACACTCGCCTCGCGCTGGCAGAGAATGGGGAAAAACCTGCCTTTTGACGCGATTACCATTACGTCACTGTGCTGGAATTCTGGCTGCTGACACAGATGCCAGATGTTTTCTTCGCAGTAGCAAGACTGGTAGCGGTAGCGTTCTCGTTCGGGCAGTTTCATGGCGTTTTCTTAAAGCGTTCCAATACTTTTGTCGCATACGAGAGGTAAAACTCGCCTTGCGCATCGGTTTCATGGTCAAGGGTAATGGGGAGTTTCGCACCCAAACTTTCCGCCGTATTGAGCCGGTTCGGGAAGGCTGATTTATTGCGTGCCAACCAAATAAATTCGCGGTGGGCAGGCTCGGTGAATACCATCACTAATAACGCGGCATGATCGGCTTGCATCACCGCACACGAGGCGTTTTCAAAATCCTTCATGCGGGTGAGTTCTGTTGCGCTGGGCAAACCTTCTGCGTCGAGTTCGGTAAATTCCCACAAAACGCTGAAGCGTTCCGGGTAATGCCGAAACGGGAAATTCTCCCCCACATCCAGCATCCGTAACAGGTGCAAACCGTCATCGGCGGCGGCTTGCTGGACAACTGTCCACACGGGTTCGGCAGGGTTGCTGGCATTGTCTGTCATAATCTTCACTTGGGTTTTCGGTAAAGGCATGATATTAAGCTAAACTCGCAGACAAGCGCACCATTTGGTCGCTGCTAACGGTCGTAAAGGAGGCTGATGATGGAAATAGATGCACTCATTCAACAAGTTCTTGAGAAGTTCGCTAAACGTAGTCAGGAACTGACACAGGGCGACCCTGACAACTACCCCTTTGGAATCAATATAGAACAACGCCTCACCCCGGCGCTGGATCAATACCGTGACCTCATGCAACGTCATGCAGCAGATTTGTTGCCGCGCCTGAAAGCGTTGACATGGGTGTTTCGCATGTACATTAACGAGGATTACCGCGTCACGTATGCGTTTGATATAAAAAGCCTTGGTACTATCCTGAACAAAGGTGAGTTGGAAGCAGACACCTTCGACCCCACCAAAGTCCGCGTGAGTACCTACAACGCATACGATTGGAAGTGCAATAAACTGGTTGCGGATGCCTATGCCGTCGGCGCTGGTGTTGGCTTAAGCATAGCCAAGAATTTGGGTGGGACAAAAATCAAAGGTAATGGCTATCCGGCAGCGCATGAATGTCATGGCAATGCTTGTTATTTATGGGCGCCGCAGGCCAATGAACTGGCAAAGTCAGACCGTAATCTTAGAAGCTTCACCAATGCCAGAGTGCCGCGTGCACGCTCTGATGCCGCAGCGCAACCGGAAGTGGGTGATATTATGGCTTTCCCTACCGACGGCGGGCTGGGGCACTCATCGCTTTACCTTGGAAAAAAGCTGATCATCAGTGCGAAAACGGATGGGATTGAGATTGAAACCGAAGAATTTGAAACCGAGATGCACGACGGTAAAGCCAGGCTGCGTAAGTTTACCGGTTCCGGCAAATAGCATGGCAAGAGAAAATTTTAGGCGGTAAATGTTAGTTATCTATTGAGCTTATCGTCACCAAGTAAATTTATCTTTCCATAACAGCTTATTCAGGTTACATTCAGCTTCAAGAGCAAGGACAGCAAAATGATAAAAATAAATGGATGCGGATTAGCCCACCCGCGATAGATGCTGTTTCGATTAATAAAAGGTGAACACTTTCGACCACTATTGCCCCCGTATCACCTAATGAAGGCTTGCCGAGAGAATAATTTGGCAAGCACCGCTCGAAGCCGCTGGTCTGGAGAAGATGGATAGGCATGTGATAGTGGTTACTATTGCGTTGTTTCTGTCATGATCATCGTTCATTGGCGGGTTTCCAAGGATGGAAACCCGCTTTTTGCTTGCATTGCCCATTAAAATCTCATCTAACTGTAACTAAAGTGTTCCACAACTGCTTAATTTTAAGGTAGTATCTGCCCTGCTATTCATCGTAATGGCTCTTGTAGGACAAATCTTGTCCCTTCTTGAATTTGTCCTTTGGCGACCAAGGCATTGCCTTGGTTGTTTCTTTTAGATGTGGGCTAATGGGTTAGGAAGTCGTTTATTTGATGGCGATCACAAATGTTTCTACTTGCTCGCGTTGTTTATCAGCAGCACGGCGTGTCCGGGTTAGTTGGTGGCGGCGTTTGTTTGCCGGGGGTAAGACTTATTACCGCTGCTATAACTGCGAAAATCGTTTTTGGACAAGGGGTTAGTCGTATTCTTCCAAGAAAGTGAATGTGGGCAGGAAATGAATGACGTTGAATGATGAGCAGTTGCTGCAAATGTCCCAGGAAATCGCTGACCTGTTGGTGAAGCATTTACCGTCACGTGACGACCTTGTGTTAAGTGGCGACACGGTGCGCTGGAAAAGCCAGACGTGTGTGCAAATATTTGGGCACTGCGTCAGGCGTAAGGCAATATTTTCCCTGAAAACGGTTTTTCGCCGCCCACCACCCAGTCACTTGAACGTGAAATGTATTACCCCCACCGATTCAACGCCGTGACTGAAGGATACCCTATCCATCCAAGGTGTACCCACGCGATCTGAAAATTCGGTAGTCATTTTGCTAGTCCTTATCATGAGGATCTAGTAATAGCCCACTACATTAGCACTTGCTAATATTTGAAAACAGTCAACGTGCTGATTATTTGAATACCACGGTTTTATTGCCATCCATAAACACACGCCGCTCAATGTGCAGCCGCACGGCTTTGGCGAGGGCATTGTTTTCGAGGTCACGCCCCAATGCCGCGAGGTCTTCCGGTTGATAGGTGTGGTCAACGCGCTCTACCGCTTGCTCAATAATCGGGCCTTCATCCAAGTCTGAGGTAACGTAATGCGCGGTAGCCCCAATCAGTTTTACCCCACGGTCATAGGCTTGGTGGTAAGGGCGTGCGCCTTTGAATCCGGGCAGGAATGAATGGTGGATATTGATGCACATCCCTGATAATTTCCGACACGTGTCGTCCGAAAGGATTTGCATGTAACGCGCCAGCACCACCAATTCGGCTTGGGTGTCGGCGACAATTTCCAACAGCCGCGCTTCTTGTTCGGCTTTATTGGTTTTGTCGACGGGCAGGCACACAAAGCGGATGCCTTCACGTTCCACCAAAGAGCGCAACTCCATGTGATTGGAAACCACGCAGACGACGTTCATATTCAAATCGCCTTTGTTCTTGCGATACAGCAAATCCACCAAACAATGATCCGCCTTGGAGACCATTAGCACCACGCGGGTGGCGCGGGTGGCATTGGTAATGCCCCATTGCATCGCGAAATTTTCGGCAATCACCGCAAATTGCTGGCGGAGTGTGTCAATCGTGGGTGATAACTGACTATCGCGGCGGAACATAATCCGGCAGAAAAATTTCTGGGTCATCTCGTCATCGTATTGCGCCATCTCGGTAATGTAGCATTGGGATTCCGCTAAAAAGCAGGTGACAGCAGCGACGATCCCGGTTTTGGCGGGGCAGGTGACGGTGAGAATGTAATGGGCTGTGGTTGTCATAACTTGTTAATTTTTTTGGTAAAGCAAATCCCAAACGCCATGACCCAGTTTTAACCCACGGTTTTCAAATTTGGTTAGTGGGCGCGTGTCTGGGCGCGGTGCATAGGGTGGTTGGGATGCAAGATTAACGAAGTCCGGGCTGGTTTGCATAACCTCAGCCATGTATTCGGCGTAATTTTCCCAATCAGTGGCCATGTGGAACACGCCACCGGTTTGCAAGCGCGAGGCTAACAGGCTTACAAACGGTAATTGCACGATACGGCGTTTGTGGTGCTTTTTCTTGTGCCAAGGGTCAGGGAAAAACAGTTGCACCCGATCCAGCGAATGAGCGGGGATGCGTTGTTGCAGGATTTCGACCGCATCGGTATTCATCACCCGCACATTTTGCAAATCCTGATCACCGATCAGTTTGAGCAAATGCCCCACACCGGGGGTATGCACTTCAATGCCGATGAAATCACGTTCCGGCGCGGCGGCTGCCATTTGTGCGAGGGAATCACCATTACCAAAGCCGATTTCCAGTGTTACCGGGGCAACGCGCCCGAATAAGGTGGGGAAGTCGAGCGGTGTGTCACTGGGTTCGATGCCGAAAACCGGCCACAGATTGGTTAAGGCTTCTTCCTGCGCCTTGGTGACGCGACCCTGCCGCAAGACGAAACTCTTAATGGCGCGATGCGGTGCTGCTGTTGTATCCATGACTCTGCCAGTGTTTAGAAGAACGTGCCTTCCAGCGGTGAGGAGGCAGAGGCGTAACGTTTACGTGGCATCCGCCCCGCAAGGAAAGCTTCACGCCCGGCTTCAATGGCTTTTTTCATCGCGGAAGCCATTAGCACGGGGTTTTTCGCGCCCGCAATCGCGGTATTCATTAACACGCCGTCACAGCCCATTTCCATTGCAATTGCGGCATCGGAGGCTGTGCCAACACCCGCATCCACGATAATCGGAACCTTAGCGTTTTCAATGATTTCGAGAATGTTGTAAGGGTTGCGAATGCCAAGCCCAGAACCAATCGGGGCAGCTAGCGGCATGACAGCCACACAGCCGATTTCTTCCAATTGACGCGCAATCAACGGGTCGTCGCTGGTGTATACCATGACATCAAAGCCATCGTTTACCAGAATTTCAGCAGCTTTTAGGGTTTGAATGGTGTCAGGGTAGAGGGTTTTGGCATCACCCAGCACCTCCAACTTGACCAGCTTGTGACCATCCAGCAATTCACGCGCTAGGCGGCAAGTGCGCACGGCATCATCCACGTTGTAACAGCCTGCGGTATTCGGCAGCAGGGTGTATTTATCCAAGGAAATCACATCCAACAAATTGGGTTCGTCTTTATTCTGACCGATGTTGGTGCGGCGAATCGCGACGGTAATAATTTGCGCACCGCTGGCTTCGGTGGCGGCTTGGGTTTCTGCTAAGTCTTTGTATTTGCCAGTGCCAACCAACAGGCGAGATGCGTATGCTTTGCCTGCAATGGTGAGGGTATCGTGTTGCATGGTAAATTCCTTGTTTTAGCCGCCACCGATAGCGTGGACGATTTCAACCGTATCATGGGGTTGCAGTACGAAGGTGTCAAATTGACTGCGTGGCACGAGCGTTTGATTGATTTCCAGCGCGAGGCGTTTGCCTTGTAAGTCTAAAATCACCAGCAATTGTGCCGCTGTGGTGTCGGCTGCGATCGTGTGCGGCGTGCCATTCACGAGTATTTCCATTACTGATACGCTCCCTCAATGCTTTGACCTTTGGGGAATTCTTCCAGCAATAACGATTTGCCCTTCATCCCCTCCGGTTTTGGTAGCCCCATTAATTGCAATACCGTTGGTGCAAGATTGCTCAAGCCGCCTTCGGTCGACAGCCGCCAGTTGGATTTATCCATAATCAGGCAGGGCACGGGGTAAACGGTGTGCTGGGTATTGGGTTCGCCGGTCAGCGGGTCGATGTATTCGTCGCAGTTGCCGTGGTCAGCGGTCAAAATCACCGAGTAATTATGGGCAACGGCACTATCCAATAAGCGCCCGACTTCTCGATCCAAGGCTTCAACGGCTTTAATCACCGCACCGGGGACAGCGGTGTGACCTACCATGTCACCGTTGGCGAAATTTACTACGATGAAGCAATATTTATCCTGCTCAATCGCGCTGATAATGGTGTCAGCGACTTCTTTCGCGCTCATTTCGGGTTGATCGTCGTAGGTTTCCACCTTGGGGGAGGGGATGACGATGCGCTCTTCGCCCGCGTAAGTGCGTTCGCGCCCGCCATTGAAAAAGAACGTGACGTGTGCATATTTTTCGGTTTCCGCACAATGCAGTTGCTTCAATCCCGCCAAGCTAATGGTTTGCGCCAAATTGGTCGCTGGGCGTTCGGGCGAAAAAATCACCGGGGCAAGCAGGCGTTTGTCGTATTCTGTCATGGTGGTGAGTGAGACTGGCTCAAAATCACCCCGATCGAAATCGGTAAAGTCTGGGTCAGCCAAGGCTTTTGCGGTTTGACGGGGGCGGTCATTGCGGAAGTTGAAAAACAGCACGGTGTCATTGCTTTGGATTAACTCAGCACCCGGCATAATACGCGGTTTGATGAATTCGTCGGTTTCGCCAGCGGCATACGCATCATCGACCGCTTGCAAGGCGCTGCTGGCGGGTGTACCGATGCCGCGTACCATCGCATCCCACGCCAGTTTGGTGCGTTCCCAGCGGTTATCCCGATCCATTGCGTAAAAGCGTCCGGTGACAGTGGCAATTTCACCGCCTGTCATTTCCATGACGTTTTGAATTTGCTGAATAAATTGCTTGGCAATCTTTGGTGCAGTATCACGCCCGTCGGTAATCACATGCAGCACCGGTTTGACATTGTGTTCCATGCAGGCTTTCAGCAACGCGATAATGTGCGTCATGTGGCTGTGTACGCCGCCATCTGACACCAAACCGAGTAAATGCAGCGGGCGTTTGTCGGCTTTGGCACTGCTTAGCGCATTCAGCAGGGAATGGTTTTTGTAGAAACTGCCATCCTCAATCGCGTCCTCAATGCGTACCAAATCTTGACGCAATACCGTGCCACAGCCAATGGTCATGTGCCCGACTTCGGAATTACCCATTTGCCCATCCGGTAGCCCGACTGCCCGCCCGGAGGCTTGCAAGGTGGTATGCGGGTAGCTGCCGAAATAGCGGTCAAAATTGGGCGTGTCGGCTTCGTGTACCGCGTTAAAGCGTTTGCTAGGGTTGACGCCCACACCATCCAAAATGATCATAATGGTTTTACGACGCGGCACATTCGGGTGTCTTGGTTTCATGGCTTCTTCTCATCTTCTTGCTTACGGAAGTTGTCTTCCATGCGTTTGAATTCTTCATCCATGCGTTCCAGTTCCGCTTCCATTTCTGCATCAGTCAGGGGGCGGAAGGTTTCATCGTCAGTGGATTGTACTGGTACGGTTTCCTCGAAAATGTACTGGTCATTTTCCCAAGCCGTCGTCGCTGCTGCTGCACCGGTTGCTGCGGCTGTGGTGACGGGTGCTGCCGGTGGTTTGATTTCACGCTGATATTCGAGTTTTTCGTAGGCTTCTCTTTCCGCACTCGTCTTTTCTACGTGTTGGTCAAATAGACGGCTGGCAAGCAAGCCCACTTCAAACAGAAACCACATGGGAATAGCTAACATGATTTGTGATAATACATCGGGCGGTGTTAGCAACATACCAACAATGAATGCGCCAACGATGACGTAAGGGCGTGATTGTTCAAGGGTTTCACGACTGGCAATACCAGTCGTGATTAATAGGATAGTCGCTACCGGCATTTCAAAGCCAATACCAAATGCCATGAACATCATCATCACGAAATCGAGGTATTCGGCAATGTCTGGGGTCACATCCACATTTGTCGGCGCAAAACCAGGCAAAATGCTAAACATCATTGGCAATACGAAAAAGTACGCAAATGCCATGCCGAGGTAAAACAAGCTAACACTGGAAATCAGCAGTGGTGTGACCAATTTCTTTTCGTGCTGATACAAACCGGGCGCTATAAATCCCCAGACCTGATACAGCACATACGGCAATGCCAGTACAAACGCGACCATTAGCGCGAGTTTGTAGGGGATAAAGAAAGGAGAAGCGACACCGACTGCAATCAGTCTTTGTCCTTCTGGTAAATGCCGTACTAAGGGGTCGGAGAGCAGGTTATACAACTCCTGCGCAAAGGGCATCAGGATCAAAAACACAATGCCAATCGCCAGCACCATGCGTAACAAGCGGTCACGTAGTTCCAGCAGGTGTTGCAGGAAACCAAGTTCCTCGCCTTGGGGGTTGGGCGTGTTAGGATTTTTCGTCATGTGGCTTGGTGGCGTCTTCAATACTGTGGCGCACGTCGGCGGTGTTTTGTTGCATCAGGTCACGCAAGGAACGGATTTCTTCTTCCTGTTTGCTCAACATGCTGCGCATTTCTTCGGTGCGTAACTCGCGTTCAATATCGGTACGGGTAGTCGCAATAAAGGCGCGGGCTTTGCCCAGCAAACGTCCGGCTTTCCGAGCCAGACCGGGCAAACGTTCAGGACCAATCACCAATAAGGCAATGACCCCGACAACGAGCATTTCAAAGAAGCTGGCTTCAAACATGGTATGACCCTAACATGAGTATCGGGCTTACACCTTGTCTTTTTCTTTGGCTTCCGCGTCAATCACGCGCCCGCCGGGGATGTTGTTTGGCGGGATATTGTTCGGTGCTTGTTGTGAGACTTGCTCAGACGTTTCTTCCTGCCCGTCTTTCATGGACTTTTTGAAGTTTTTGAAGGTTTCACCGAGATCACTGCCCATATTGCGCAGGCGTTTGGTGCCAAACAATAGCAGAATAATGACCAGAATCAGTAATAATGACCAAGGGCTGATGCCACCTAAACCCATTTCGTTTCTCCTTAAAAGTTAATGTGTGCGGCTGGCTTTTTCGACCAGACCAGAGACGCCAGAGCGCCGGGCTAATTCTGCCAGCACCGCATCGGGGTGTAAGCCCTGCTGTGCCAGTAACACCAGCGTATGAAACCACAAATCCGCGATTTCATATACAATTTTATCTTTGTCAGCGTCTTTTGCTGCCATCACCGTTTCGGTGGCTTCTTCGCCGATCTTTTTCAGGATCGCATCCAGCCCCTTGGCGTAGAGTTTGGCAACATAAGAACTGTCTGGCTCCGCTTGTTTGCGGCTTTCCAGAACCTCGGCGAGTTGTGCAAGAACGTTATCATTCATCATGGGGCTGGAGTATACCTAATTCAATTGGTGCGCGGCGACTGGTGATTGTGTTTCGGTAATGTTTGGTAACAATGCCGTCATTTTCCAGTCGGATTGTTGCGCAGCATCGTCCAATAATTTGCACAGCAAGTGCAATATCTCATTGCTTAAGTTGAGGTCGACACCTTTCTCGTGGTTGTCTTTGAAAGCAATTTGCAATGCGCCATTGGTTTGGTGACGAAATCCCGCTTTCACCACCAGCAACGGGTCTTTGCCCAGTGGCAGGTTGTCGGTTTCGCGGAAGGGGTTATTAAACGCGGCTTTGCTTTGCGCCCGTTCGTGTTCAAACGCGACGATGGCTTGGCGGGAACTGTAATCGCTGTGCTGTTTGACCGCAGGTGATGACATCAATGATTCCTGTAAAACCGGCCACAGGCGCACCAGAAATCGCCGGGTTAGCCAGAAACGAAATTCTTCGTGAGCCAGAGTATTAATGCGCATCAGGATACGGTCTTCTTCCTGAATATAGCGAATTTGGATTTGTGCGGGTGCTGCCATAATCGTAAAACTCTCCTACAGCCTCATCTCAATGCCTTGGGCTGCCATGTAGCGTTTAGCATCGCCCACGGTGTATTCACCAAAGTGGAAAATACTCGCGGCAAGTACCGCATCTGCCCCGCCTTTGAGTACGCCATCGGCTAAATGCTGCAAATTACCCACCCCGCCGGAAGCGATCAGCGGAATACCTACGCGATCCGTAATCGCACGGGTTAAACCGAGGTCGAAACCGACTTTCGTGCCATCGCGATCCATGCTCGTGACCAGCAACTCACCCGCGCCGTATTGCGCCATTTTTTCTGCCCATGCCACCGCATCAATACCGGTACGGTTGCGCCCGCCGTGGGTGAAGACTTCCCAGCGATCCGGTTCGCCCGGTTCATTCACACGCTTGGCATCAATCGCTACCACGATGCATTGCGAGCCGAAATAATCGGTGCATTCGCGTACCAAATCGGGGTTGGTAATCGCGGCAGTGTTGATGCCGACTTTATCCGCACCGGCGTTCAACATGCGGCGCACGTCTTCGGGTTTGCGGATACCGCCGCCGACGGTGAGCGGGATGAAAACCTGCGAGGCAACGGCTTCCACCATGTGGACGATGGTGTCGCGGTTGTCGGAACTGGCGGTGATGTCGAGGAAGGTGATTTCGTCCGCGCCTTCACGGTTGTAACGCGCGGCGATTTCCACCGGGTCGCCCGCGTCACGAATGTCGACGAAATTCACGCCTTTGACGACACGACCGTTGTTCACGTCAAGGCAGGGGATAATGCGTTTGGCGAGTCCCATAATTATTTCACCGAATCGACGTATTGTTGCGCGGTTGCCAGATCAAGCGTGCCTTCGTAGATTGACCGACCGAGGATTGCGCCCATAATGCCTTGGTCTTCCACCGCGCACAGGGCTTTAATGTCGTCCATATTGGTCACGCCACCGGAAGCGACGACGGGAATCTTAATGCTGGATGCAAGTTTCGCGGTTTCTTCCACGTTCACGCCTTTCATCATGCCATCGCGGGCAATGTCGGTGTAAACAATCGCGCTGACACCGGCTTGCTCAAATTGCTTAGCAAGCTCAATCGCGGAAACGGAAGACACTTCCGCCCAGCCATCGGTTGCCACCATGCCGTTTTTCGCATCAATCCCAACGATAATGTGACCGGGGAATTGCTGGCACAGGTCGATAACGAATTGCGGTTCTTGCACCGCTTTTGTGCCGATTATGCAATATTGCACACCCGCTTCCAGATACGCCGCTACCGTGGCTGCATCGCGGATACCGCCGCCGATTTGCACCGGAACATTCGGGAAACGTGCTGCGACCGCGCGAACCACGTCGCCATTCACGGGCTTGCCTGCAAACGCACCGTTTAAATCGACCAAGTGCAGACGGCGTGCGCCTGCATCGACCCAACGTTGGGCAACATCAACGGGGTTGCTGGCAAACACGGTGGTGTCATCCATACGGCCTTGGCGCAGGCGCACGCATTGGCCGTCTTTCAAATCAATTGCGGGAATCAGTAGCATAGTCACATCCTTGGTTGGGTTGCTGTATGCTACCGCAAAATGGGTGTGCAAGTCACAACCTTGAACCACGAGAACAGGACGCAGCCACATGCAGATTGCGCAGCTTCAAGCCATCGGAGAAGCACTCGGCTTCAATGCCGTCGGTGTCAGCAATATCGACTTGTCGCTTGCCGAGCAACGCTTGCTGGATTGGCTGGCGCAAGGCTATCAGGGCGACATGGCGTGGATGGCACACCACGGCACGAAGCGCAGCCGCCCTGACGAACTGGTTTCCGGCACATTAAGCGTCATCAGCGTGCGTATGGACTATTTGCCGCCGGATAGCACCGATGCGGTGATGGTATTGAATCACCCCGAACGTGCGTACATTTCGCGCTATGCACTGGGGCGTGATTACCACAAGGTGATGCGGCAGCGGCTGGAGAAGTTTGCGCAACAGTTGCAGGCTGAGATTGGTGCATTTGGCTACCGCGTATTCACCGATAGCGCTCCGGTATTGGAAAAGCCCATTGCCGTGAAAGCCGGGCTGGGGTGGATGGGCAAACACACCAATATTCTTAGTCGTGACGCGGGTTCGTGGTTTTTTCTGGGTGAGATTTACACCGATTTACCCTTGGAAGAGACGGGCAGCGTCACTGAACATTGCGGGCAGTGCACGGCGTGTATTGACGTTTGCCCCACGCAAGCGATTCTCGCGCCCTATGTGTTGGATGCGCGGCGTTGCATTTCCTACCTCACGATTGAATACCAAGGCAGTATTCCTTTGGCATTGCGCCCGCTCATGGGCAACCGTATTTATGGCTGTGATGATTGCCAGCTTATTTGCCCTTGGAATCGGTTCGCGCAAACATCATCAGAAGCGGATTTTGCCGTGCGCAATGGTCTGGACAGTGCACGTTTGAGTGAGTTGTTCCAGTGGAGCGAAGCCGAGTTTATGCGCAGGTTGGAGGGTTCGCCGATTCGCCGAATTGGTTACGAGCGTTGGTTACGCAATATTGCGGTGGCGCTGGGGAATGCGTCGCCGAGTTTGAGTACCCTGAACCTGTTGCGGCACAAATATGCGGCATTAGACAGTGTGTTGGTTAAAGAGCATGTCCAATGGGCGATTTATCAACAAAAACAGTGGCTTAGCGATTAGTCTTGCCAATCATCTATAAATTTAATCCATTCATCAATAAGAAATATACATGCCTGCTGATTTTGGGCATGATGACCACATCACAAACCCAAACCCTAAAACAACGCGATGAAAACAAGAATAGCCAGTGTGTTGTGGACGCTGTTAGCAGTGGCTGTATTGCCCGGCTGCACGACCGTTAAAGAAAATAATTTATACAGTATGTGGGAACAACGTGCCTATGGTGCTTACGGAATGCCAGTACCAGCCGCTGCCCCTGCTAGCCCGTTTATGAGTGCTGTCATGCCGTATCGTCCGGCATTCAATAACCCATTAGATACCATCTCGGCGTCTCTGTTGCATGTGTCGCGCCCTATTTTGGAGCAAGAAACAAAATTTATCTCGCAATATTACTCACTCCAATAATATTGTATGCTATAAACCCTATTTGTTAGCCCCTGGAGTCCAACGCGGACTCCACTTTGACGCAAAGGTCTTAGCCCTTCCTTTGTGTCTTTTTGGCCAGACCCACTATTTTAGGGTCTGGCTTTTTTATGTTGGGTGTCAATTCAGGTAGAATCCGCGCCAGCCACACAATAATTATTGGGAGTGAGAGCATGGATATTTCATCATTACGTCACGAATACACCAAAGCAGGCTTAAGCCGCCAAACACTAGACCCCGATCCTTACCAACAGTTCAGTCTGTGGCTCAAGCAGGCGATAGACGGCGAAGTGATCGAACCCACCGCCATGCAGATTGCGACCGCATCCGCGACGGGAAAACCCACTTTGCGCACGGTATTGCTGAAATCCTTCGATGCGAATGGCTTTGTGTTTTTCACCAATTACCACAGCCAAAAAGCCCAACACATCACGGAAAATCCGCAAGTGGCATTATTGCTGTTTTGGAAAGAGTTGGAGCGTCAGGTGGAAATCACCGGACGGGCAGAAAAAATCCCTACCTTGGAGTCCTTGCGTTATTTCGTGACGCGCCCGCGTGGTAGCCAGTTGGGTGCCTGGGTTTCCGCCCAAAGTTCGGTGATTACTTCACGCACTTTGCTAGAAATCAAATTGGATGAAATGAAGCGTAAATTCAGCGCAGGCGACATTCCGCTGCCGGATTTTTGGGGTGGCTACCGCATCGTGCCAGATACCATCGAATTCTGGCAAGGTCGCCCCAGCCGTTTGCATGATCGTTTTGAATACCGGCGTCAGGCGGATGGCTGGGAAATTGCGAGGTTAGCACCATGAATTTCCTGCAATTGAAAATTCCCCCGCCGGTTTACTTGTTGGCGTTTGCAGGGCTGATGTGGAGCATCAATGCGTGGTTGCCGCTGCTGCATTTGATTGCTGCGCCGTGGAATCGGGCAGGGTTGCTGTTGATTGCAGCGGCGGTGTTGGTGGACTTTTGGTCGTTGGGTTTGTTTTTTCGTGCACATACCACATTTAACCCCATTCACCCCGAACGTACCAAAGCCTTGGTCACTACCGGACCTTACCGTTACACCCGTAACCCGATGTACGTGGGCATGTTGGTGATTTTAACCGGCTGGGGTATTTGGCTGGGCAGTCTTACGCCGTTTTTGCTGTTGCCGCTGTTCGTGTGGGTATTGACGGTGGAGCAAATTATTCCTGAGGAAAAAATTCTGGAACAAACCTTTGGCAGCGCGTATCGTGACTATAAAGCGCAAGTGCGCCGTTGGTTGTGGTAAGGATACATGATGTTAGCAAAATCAATGCTGTTAGTCGCCAGCCTGTTGTTGATAACGGGCTGTAAATTGGAACTGCCGAGCCTCGGTGGAAGCAGTATCAGCGGGCCATTAACGCTGGAAACCGTGACGTTTGAGCGGTTAGGCGGGCCCCAATGCCCTGATGGAGCGGGTACAACCCCTGAAAATATGCGCTGCGCCAGTTTGCGTCTGATTTACCCCAAAATTGTGGCTGCGGGTACTCCTGAGGCGGCTGCGGTAATTAACCAGTATATCCAGGAGCAATTGCTGGAATACAGTGATGCTGAAGGCAAGCCACCCGCAACCCCGGATGAACTTGCCAGCATGTTTGTGGCGGATTACAACGACGTGCCGGAAGCGGTAGGCTTATGGGAAATGGTGCGCGAGGTGGAGGTGAGTTTTGCCACCGAACATCTGGCTACCTTGAAGATCCATGAATCGGGTTATACCGGAGGGGCGCATCCTTTTAGCGGGCAACGTTACGCGGTGTTTGATGTGAACACTGGCAAGCAATTGACGCTCAATGATTTGCTGGTGGCAGGCTATGAGGAGCGTCTGAATGCGGCAGGTGAACAAGCTTTCCGTCAGGAGCGCGGGCTGGATGCCAAGATAAGTTTGGAAGAAGCCGGTTTCTGGTTTGCTAACGGTATCTTTAAGGTCAATACCAATGTGGGGGTGTCGGGCAATGGTTTGGTGTTTAACTTTAACCCGTATGAAGTCGCCCCGTATGCAATGGGACCGACAGAGTTTACCGTTGCGTATGACGAGATCAATGCGCTGATACCGGATGGCAGTTTGCTGGCAGCGTTGGCGCGATGATCGACTATTTACGCGACCCGGAGCGCATCCACGAACAGAATTACGCTCGTTTGCGGGAGCAGGTTGATTTGAGTGCGTTTACACCAGAGCAACAACCCGTGGTTGTCCAGATGGTATTGGCGTATGGCGACCCTGATCTGGTCAAGTACATTCGTTTTAGTGAAAATGCTTTAAGCGTTGCCCGCAAGGTGATTAAGCAACGCAATAACCTGTTATACGATGCTGAACTGGTGAAACATGCGCTGAAAGAATCGTTATTGTATCAAGAACCACTGGGCTTTATGGGGCGAGCTTCGGTGATTTCTCTAGCGAAAAGCACCAAGCAAACCCGTGCAATGACGGCAGTGGACTGCTGGAAACCGTATATGTCGGGTGGGATTGTGTTGATAGGACAATCGGCAACGGCATTACTGCACCTAATCGAAATATTACAAGAGGGTGTACGTCCGCCTGCTTTGGTGATTGCTTGCCCGCGTGGCTTTGTGAATGCTACCGAAGCTAAGAAACTGTTATGGAAGCAGCATCGGGAATTGGGTGTGGAATGCATTGTGGTGGATGGCACTCGCGGCGGCGGGGTGTTAGCCGCCGCTGCCCTGAATGCCTTGTTGACGATGCAACCGACTACTCAGGCGTAATGCATCATATTTTTTCCAAATTGGCGTAACCCAATACCAGCCATTTGACGCCCACGGTCTTGAAATTCACCTGTACCCGTGAATGTGCGCCCGCGCCTTCGGAATCGGTGATAATGCCATCGCCAAATTTGGCATGACGTACCCGTTGCCCGACGCGATAGCCGGTTTCATTGAAATTGGTGGTGCGCGTCACCGGTTTGGGGGCATTGGCAGGGGCGCGGAATTGGTTATTGCCGCCAAAGCCGGTGGAATAGGTTTTCACCTTCGGGCGCACTTCTTCTACCAATTCCGGCGGTAATTCGCGCAAGAAGCGTGATGGCGGGTTGAATTGGGTGCGCCCGTGCAACATGCGCTGTTCGGCGTAACTCATCACCAGTTCTTTTTCCGCACGGGTAATGCCGACGTAGCAGAGGCGGCGTTCTTCTTCCAACCGTGCCGGGTCATCGGCAGACATTTGATGCGGGAACAAGCCTTCTTCTAAGCCGCACAAAAACACCAGCGGGAATTCTAGCCCTTTGGCAGAGTGCAGCGTCATCATTTGCACGCAATCTTCACCGGCTTCGCCCTGACCTTCGCCCGCTTCCAACGCGGCGTGCGAGAGGAAGGCGGACAGTTCGCTCATATCCGGGGTTTCTTCGGATTGCACGTAGGTGTAACCCTGCGCGGCAGTAACCAATTCGTTGAGGTTGTCAACGCGCCCTTGTCCCGCTTCGCCTTTTTCTTTGGCGAGGAAATGCGGCTTGAGTCCGGCAAGCTCGATGACGATTTCGACTTGTTCGCGCAGTGGCAGGCTGTGAATGTCGCTTGCCATGCGTTTGATCAATTGCACGAAACCGAGTACGCCATTGCTGGCACGCGGGGTGAAATCGCCAATGTCAGCAGCTTGCGCGGCGGCTTCCCACAAGGACAGGTTGGTGGCGCGGGCGTGGCTGCGCAAGATGTCGACGGTGCGTTCGCCAATGCCGCGTGGCGGGTGGTTGACGATGCGTTCAAACGAGGCATCGTCTTGGTGGTTAACGGTGAGGCGCAAATACGCCAGCGCGTCCTTGATTTCGGCGCGTTCAAAGAAGCGTAAGCCGCCGTAGACGCGGTAGGGAATGCGGTTTTCGTTGAAAGTGCTTTCAAATACCCGCGATTGCGCGTTGGAACGGTACAAAATAGCAACGTCGCGGCGCATTCCGCCCTGATCCACCCATTTTTGAATGCGCCCCGCAACAAACCGCGCTTCGTCGATTTCGTTGAAGGCGGCGTAGAGGTGCAGGCGTTCGCCGTCTTTGCCGTCCGTCCACAAATTTTTGCCCAAACGCCCTTTGTTGTTATCAATCAAGGCATTGGCGGCTTTGAGGATATTGGCGGTGGAACGGTAGTTTTGTTCCAGCCGCACCGTTTCGCAATCGGGGAAGTGTTTGGTGAAATTGCGGATATTTTCGATCTTCGCCCCACGCCAACCGTAAATCGACTGGTCGTCATCGCCCACCGCAAACACTGGATTTCTATCCCCCGCCAGCAAGCGCAGCCAAGCGTATTGCAGCGCGTTGGTGTCTTGGAATTCGTCCACCAAAATATGGCGGAAACGGTTGCGGTAATGCTGTTGCAGGTCGGGGTTGTCACGCAGCAATTCCAACGAGCGCAGCAACAGTTCGGCGAAATCCACCACGCCGTTGCGTTGGCAGGTTTGTTCGTACACGCTGTAAATTTGCACCATTTGCCGTTGGTTGAAATCGCCTTTGTCTTCAATGTGGTGCGGGCGCGAACCTTCGTCTTTACGCGCATTGATGAAACCGGCGACCTGACGCGGCGGGAAGCGAGTTTCGTCGAGTTCCAATGATTTGAGGATGCGCTTGACCATGCGAATTTGGTCTTCGGAATCAAGAATTTGGAAGGTTTGCGGCAATTTGGCTTGCTGCCAATGCAGGCGGAGCAAACGGTGCGAAATGCCGTGGAAGGTACCGACCCACATGCCGCCGCTGGGCAGTTGCAGTAAGTCTTGGATGCGTCCGCGCATTTCTGCTGCGGCTTTGTTGGTGAAGGTCACGGCGAGGACGCTTAACGGCGAGACGTTTTCGACTTCGATCAGCCAGGCAATGCGGTGGACTAGCACGCGGGTTTTACCGCTGCCTGCGCCTGCGAGGACGAGGACGGATTTGGGCGGCGCGGCAACGGCGAGTTGTTGCTGCGGGTTTAGGGGGGCGAGTATGGGGGAGTCTGTATTCATGAGGGGGATTGTAATACAGAATGGTTTGGATACAGTATGCTGTTGTTGCAGTTTGAGGAGTTACCATGCAAATCTGGGTTGATGCCGATGCCTGCCCCAATGTGATCAAGGAAATCCTGTTTCGCGCGGCGGAACGCTTGCAAATCCGCACCACGCTGGTGGCGAATCAGCCGTTGCGCATTCCGCCGTCGCTGTACATTAAAACCATTCAAGTGCAGGCGGGCTTTGATGTGGCGGATAACCGCATTGTGCAAGATTTGGAAGCAGGCGATTTGGTGATTACCGCCGATATTCCATTGGCGGCAGAGGTCATTGAGAAGAAGGGACACGCCCTCAATCCACGCGGGCAGTTTTACACCCCAGAGAATATCCGCGAACGTTTGCGGGTGCGCAATGCGATGGAGGAAATGCGCAACAGCGGGGTGATGACCGGCGGGCCCGCGACCTTGAGTTTGAGTGATCGGCAGGCGTTTGCGAATCAGTTAGACCGTTTCCTCACCAAACACGGCTTAACGCCGCGCAAGGTTTGAATGGGTCAGGCGGGATGCGGTTGGCGGCGTGTCAGCGGTAATGAGAGCAATAATGCCGCGAGTACAAACGCGGTGGAAAACCACAAACAGCCTTCCAGACCGTACTGCTGATAACTCCAGCCGGATAATACCGTGCCGATTAAGCGCCCACCGGCATTCGCCATGTAGTAAAACCCAACTTTCAACGCCACTTTGTCGTGATCGGCATAGGCCAGAATCAGGTAGGAATGCAGCGCTGAATTGATGGCAAATACCACGCCGAAAATCAGCAAGCCGGTGACTAACACGGTTCCGGCATCCCAGCCTTGC
>JBEUIR010000010.1:9205-19150 GCA_040415395.1 Candidatus Thiothrix namsaraevi | reverse complement strand
GCCGCCATTCGTGGTTTATTAGCCCAAACCGACCTAGACCCCCACGCGATTGAAGACCTGATTCTCGGTTGCGCCTTTCCCGAAGGCGAACAAGGCTTCAATATGGCACGGCTGGTGGCGCTGATGGCCGATTTGCCGTTCGCCATTGGTGGTGTCACCGTCAACCGCTTTTGCGGCTCGTCGATGCAAGCCATTCACCAAGCAGCGGGTGCTATCCAAATGAATGCGGGCGATATGTTCCTCTGTGCCGGGGTCGAATCCATGACCCGCATCCCCATGACCGGCTTCAACCCCTCCCCCAACCCTGCCTTGTATGCCAAACTACCCGCTGCCTACATCAGCATGGGGCAAACCGCCGAAAACCTTGCCAAACGCTACGGCATTTCCCGCGCAGAACAAGAAACCTTCGCGGTTGCCAGTCAGCAAAAAGCCGCTGCCGCCCAAGCTGCCGGACATTTTAGCGCTGAAATTATCCCCGTTGGTGCAGTCACCCAAGACGGCTGCATCCGCCCCGACACTACCGCTGCAACGCTTGCCGGTCTGAAACTGGCATTTGACGAACACGGCACGGTAACAGCCGGAACCGCTTCCCCGCTTACCGACGGCGCATCCGCCACACTGGTATGCAGCGAAGCCTACGCCCGTGCGCACGGCTTACCTCTGTTAGCACGGATTCGCAGCATCGCCATTGCCGGTTGCGCCCCCGACATCATGGGCATCGGCCCGGTGCTTGCCACGCAAAAAGCCCTGCAACGTGCCGGTTTAACGCTTGCCGATCTCGACATTATCGAACTCAACGAAGCCTTTGCCGCACAAGCCATCGCCTGCATCCGCGACCTTGGACTGGATGAAAGTAAGCTCAATCTCGACGGCGGCGCGATTGCCTTGGGGCATCCGCTCGGTGCCAGCGGTGCACGCATTACTGGTAAAGCCGCTGCCCTGTTGCAACGCGAAGGCAAACAGTTTGCGCTTGCCACCCAATGCATCGGCGGCGGGCAAGGCATCGCCACGATTCTGGAGGCAGTGTCATGAACATCCAAAAAGTCGCCGTTATCGGCGCGGGTGTCATGGGTGCAAGCATTGCCGCACACATCGCCAACGCCGGTATTCCGGTGCTGCTGCTCGACCTCACTACCCCCACCCTCGACAAATTGCTGAAAGCCGACCCCGCGCCCTTCATGCACCCCAAAAATGCCCGATTGATTACCACAGGCAATATTGAAAACGACCTGCCCGCCCTCGCGCAATGCGATTGGATTATTGAAGCGATTGTCGAACGCCTCGCCATTAAGCAGGATTTATACCGCAAGCTGGCAAACGTGCGCCGTGCCGATGCGGTGGTTTCATCCAATACCTCCTCGATTCCGCTGCACGAATTGGTGGCAGGCTTGCCGGAAGATTTCGCTGCGCATTTCATGATCACGCATTTTTTCAATCCGCCGCGCTACATGCGTTTACTGGAAATCGTCAGCAGTGCAAAAACCGATCCAGACGCACTGGCAACCATCACCCAATTTTGCGACCACAAACTCGGCAAGGGCGTGGTTGCCTGCAAGGATACCCCCGGATTCATTGCCAACCGTATCGGTATTTTCTGGATACAAACCGCGATACAGGAAGCGATTGCGTTGGACTTGACCGTGGAAGAAGCCGATGCGGTGGTCGGCAAACCCATGGGCATTCCCAAAACCGGCGTGTTCGGGCTTTCCGATTTGGTGGGGATTGATCTCATGCCGCACCTAATGCGCAGCATGAACCGCAGCCTACCCGCTGGCGATGCTTTGCTGGAAAAAGCCACTATCCCGCCCCTGATTCAAACCATGATCGACACCGGTTATACCGGGCGCAAAGGCAAAGGCGGTTTCTACCGGCTCAACCGCGATGGCGGCGCAAAGATCAAAGAATCCATTAACCTGCAAACCGGCGAATACCACGTCTCGCAACCCGCCAAACTCGACAGCGTGAAAGCCGCTCGCGACGGCGGCTTACCCGCCTTGATTACGCACCCCGACAAAGGCGGACAATATGCATGGCGGGTACTCTCGCAAACCCTGCGTTACGCCGCCGCACTCGTGCCTGAAATTGCTGACGATATTTGCGCCGTCAATACCGCGATGAAACTGGGTTACAACTGGAAATTCGGGCCGTTTGAGCTGATCGACCAGTTGGGGGCAGCAGCGTTTGCACAACGGCTGGAAGCGGATGGCATGAACGTGCCACCGTTGTTGGAAAAAGCGCGGGAACAGGGTTTTTATCGGCACGAAGCCAATGCAACCCACTACCTCCAAACCGATGGCACGTATCGCCCCCTGCAACGCCCCCTCGGTGTGCTGCTACTCGCTGATCTCAAACGCCATGCCGAACCCTTACTGAGCAACGATGCCGCCAGCCTGTGGGACATCGGCGATGGCGTGGCGTGTCTGGAATTCCACAGCAAAATGAATTCCCTCGACCCGCAAATACTGGAAATGATCGAGGAAACCATTGCCTTCATTCCGCAACACCACCAAGCACTGGTGATTTACAACGAAGGCAGCAATTTTTCCGCCGGAGCCAACCTCGGTTTGCTCATGTTTGCGGCTAAACTCGGCGGCTGGGATGAAGTCGATAACATCGTGCGGACGGGGCAACGTGCTTACCAAGCCCTCAAATACGCCCCCTTCCCCGTGATTGGCGCACCGTCTGGCATGGCATTGGGTGGCGGCTGTGAGATCCTGCTGCACTGCGACGCGCTGCAAGCCCATGCCGAAACTTACGTCGGCTTAGTCGAAACCGGCGTGGGGCTAATTCCCGGCTGGGGTGGCTGCAAGGAAATGTTGCACCGTTGGACACAGTTCCCCAAACGCCCAGGTGGATTCATGCCACCTGTATTGAAATGCTTTGAAATCATTAGCATGGCAATCGTGGCGAAATCCGCGCAAGAAGCCCGTGATTACCTGTTCCTGCGCCCCCACGATGGCACTACCATGAACCGTGACCGCCTGCTTGCCGATGCCAAAGCCCGTGCGCTGGCAATGATCGACGGCTACCAACCGCCCGACCCACCCGTATTCCACCTACCCGGCGCAACGGCGCGTGTCGCCATGGAAATGGCAGTCAATGATTTCGTCGCGCAAGGCAAAGCCACCCCTTACGATGCCGTCGTCGCACACGCATTAGCCACTGTTCTCAGCGGCGGTGATACCGACATCACCGAAATTTTGGGTGAAACTGACTTACTGGCATTGGAACACGTACAATTCATGCAACTGGTACGCAACCCTGAAACCTTGGCGCGAGTCAGCCACTTGCTGGAAACCGGCAAACCATTGAGAAATTAAATAGCTCGACACACGGGCAAGAGGAGGAGGAAATGGAAAAGTTATGGCTACAAAGTTACCCCAAACACGTTCCGGCAGAGATTGACACCCATCAATACCAATCGCTGGTGGATCTGTTTCAGCGCAGCGTGGCGCAATACCGCGACCGCCCTGCCTACAGCAATATGGGTAAAATTCTAACGTATGCGGAAGTTGACCGCCTGACGCAACAATTCGCCGCCTACCTGATCCACGGTGCGGGGCTGAAACCCGGCGACCGCATCGCCATTATGATGCCCAACCTGCTGCAATACCCGATTGCGCTGTTCGGGGCATTGCGGGCAGGCTTGGTGGTAGTCAATACCAACCCGCTCTACACCGACCGCGAGCTTGAACACCAGCTAAAGGATTCCGGGGCAAAAGCCATCGTCATCCTCGTCAATTTCGCACGCACACTCGAAAGCGTGCTGGATGAAGTGGGCATTCAAACCATCATTACTACCGAAATTGGCGATTTGCTGGGTTTCCCCAAATCCCTGCTGGTGAATGCGGTGGTGAAATACGTGAAAAAAATGGTGCCTGCATTCACCTTGCCGGAAGCCATCAAATTCAACCAAGCGCTGACACTCGGCAAACAATACGCGCACAACTTCACCGATGCGCAACCACAACACGAAGATGCGGCTTTTCTGCAATACACCGGCGGCACGACCGGCGTTGCCAAAGGCGCGGTACTGTCCCACCGCAATATGATCGCCAATATGCTGCAAGCCGAAGCGTGGACATCAGAAGATCTCGTGGCTGGCGAAGAAATATTCATTACCGCCCTGCCGCTGTACCATGTGTTTGCACTGACCGCGAATGCCCTATTCGCCTTGAAAATGGGCGCAAAGAACGTGCTGATCACCAACCCGCGTGACTTACCAGCCTTCATCAAAGACTTAGTACACGAACCGTTTACCTTCATCACCGGTGTGAACACGCTGTATAACGCGCTGCTGAATCAGCCTGACTTGCAAAAAGTGGACTTCTCACGCCTAAAAATTGCGCTTGGCGGTGGCATGGCAGTGCAAAAATCAGTCGCCGAACGCTGGAAAGCCTTAACCAACGTGACCTTGTTGGAAGCTTACGGTTTGACCGAAACCTCCCCCGCCGTGTGTGTTAATCCGGTCAATTTGCACGATTACAACGGCATGATTGGCCTGCCCATTCCGTCTACCGAAATTTCCATTCGTGATCTTGACGATAAGGAATTGGGCGTGGGTGAAGCAGGCGAGTTGTGGGTACGCGGTCCCCAAGTCATGCAGGGTTACTGGCAACGCCCTGACGAAACCGCCAAAGTCATGGTGGGTGATGGCTGGTTGCGCACCGGTGATGTAGCGGTTATCAATGAACTAGGGTTCGTCAAGCTGGTGGATCGTTTAAAGGATTTGGTACTGGTTTCCGGCTTCAATGTTTACCCAAATGAAGTCGAAGACGTACTGGCAAGCCACCCCAAAGTGCTGGAAGCGGGCGTTGTTGGCGTGAAAGACGAACACTCCGGCGAAGTCGTCAAAGCCTTCGTGGTGAAAAAAGACCAGAGCCTGACGCTGGAAGAACTCAAAGCCTATTGCCGCAAAGAACTGTCCGCGTACAAATGCCCGAAGCAAATCGTGTTTGTGGAATCCTTACCCAAGAGCAATGTGGGCAAGATTTTGCGGAAAGAGTTGCGGAATTGGTAAGGGGATAATACGCTGAATACCCTTTAATGCTGGATGTTGCCGCGCCAATGGATAGTGTCGCTTCTAACCGACTGGAATTTGTTAAACCACCCAAATCCTTGCTGAGCAAGGTCGGCAAAGCTATTAGCGAATACCGTTTGATCCGTGACGGCGACCGCATTTTGCTGGGGCTATCCGGTGGCAAAGATTCGCTGGCATTGCTGCACTTGCTCAACCATTTTCAACGCCACGCGCCGATCAAGTTTGAATTTGCTGCCGTCACCATTGACCCGCAAGCCGACACGTTTGACCCGTCACCGCTGATTCCGTACATGGAAAGTTTAGGCATTCCCTACCATTACGTGCGCGAACCGATTGTGAAACTGGCGGAAACGCACATGGACAACGATTCCTACTGTGCGTTTTGCTCACGCATGAAGCGGGGTTTGATGTACCGCACCGCTCGCGAACACGGCTATAACGTCTTGGCACTGGCGCAACATTTGGATGATTTGGCGGAAAGTTTCCTCATGTCAGCGTTTCACGGTGGCAAACTCAAAACCATGAAAGCCCACTACCGCATTGATGCAGGAGACTTGCGCGTCATCCGCCCACTCGTGATGGCACGCGAACGCCAAACCGCCGATTTCGCCAAAGCCGCCGCCTTGCCGGTGATCGTGGAAAATTGCCCCATGTGTTTCGATATGCCGACACAACGCCAGCACATGAAAGAATTGCTGGCAGGCGAGGAGCAGCAAAACACCCATTTGTTCAAGAGCTTGCTGACCGCGATGCAGCCATTGATACGCGATGGCTTGGAAAATACCTGAATTGTTGACAATTCCCGCTTTTTTCCGCCATTCGGCTGGACACTTGGCATGGATTGTATAAAGATAGCGCTTAACAACAATCACGGCAGCAGCCACAGCACCGCACTACGTTAGAAGCTTTACCCGACTAGAGATGAGGAGTCTACAATAATGTCAGAGATTAAAATCTTCCCAGTACCTGCCGAATTTGCGGCGCAAGCCAACGTCAATGCTGAGCAATACGCTGCTATGTATCAGCAATCGGTTGACGATCCGGCGGCTTTCTGGGGCGAACAAGCGGAAAAATACCTAAGCTGGTCAAAGAAGTGGGACACCGTACTCGACTGGAGCTTTGGCGCAGATGACCTGCATATCAACTGGTTCAAAGGCGGTCAACTGAACGTTTCCTACAACTGCCTTGACCGTCACCTCGACACCCGTGGCGACCAAGTAGCGATCATTTGGGAAGGCGACAGCCCGAACGAAGACCGTAAAATCACTTACCGTGAACTGCATACCGAAGTATCTAAATTTGCGAACGTGCTGAAAGGCCGTGGCGTGAAAAAAGGCGACCGCGTATCCATTTACCTGCCAATGATCCCAGAAGCAGCCGTGGCAATGCTGGCGTGTGCACGTATCGGCGCAATGCACTCCATCGTATTCGGCGGTTTCTCACCGGATGCGTTGCGTGACCGTATCCAAGATGCGGAATGCGGCGTGGTCATTACTTCTGACCAATCCATGCGCGGCGGCAAAAAAGTGCCATTGAAAGGCAATGCTGACAAAGCGATGGATCAATGCCCAACCGTTCACACGTGCATCGTGGTACAACGCGGTGGCGATCCGGTTAAATGGAACGACGCACGTGACGTTTGGTATCACGAAGCCGTGGCTGCTGCGGATGCGCATTGCCCACCGGAAGACATGGAAGCGGATGACCCACTCTTTATTCTCTACACCTCTGGCTCTACCGGCAAGCCTAAAGGCGCATTGCACACCACGGGCGGCTACCTGCTGCAAGCGGCCATGACGCACAAAACCGTGTTTGACTACAAAGACGGCGAAGTTTACTGGTGTACGGCTGACGTGGGCTGGGTAACAGGTCACTCTTACATCGTGTACGGCCCGCTGACCAATGGCGCGACCACCCTGATGTTTGAAGGCATCCCCACTTACCCGGATGCGGGGCGTTTCTGGGATGTGTGCGACAAGCACGACGTTTCCATTTTCTACACCGCGCCAACTGCTATCCGTATGTTGATGGGACAAGGCGAAGAGTTGGTTAAGCGTTCCAAACTCGAAAAACTGCGTTTGCTGGGTACGGTCGGTGAGCCAATCAACCCCGAAGCATGGCATTGGTATCACCGTGTGGTAGGGCGTGGTCGTTGCCCGATCGTGGATACTTGGTGGCAGACTGAAACCGGCGCACACATGCTGACCCCATTACCGGGTGCTACCGCGTTGAAACCAGGTTCGGCGACTACCCCATTCTTCGGTGTACAACCTTGCCTGTTGGATGACAAAGGCGTGGAAATCGAAGGCAATGGCGTAGAAGGTTTGCTGTGTATCAAAGCCCCTTGGCCTTCCATGATGCGCACCATTTACGGCGACCATAAGCGTTTCTTTGAGACCTATTTCGCGATGTATCCGGGTTACTATTTCACTGGCGACGGCGCACGTCGTGACGAAGATGGCTACTACTGGATCACCGGGCGCGTGGATGACGTATTGAACGTTTCCGGGCATCGTCTGGGTACGGCGGAAATCGAATCCGCACTGGTGCTGCACCCGAAAGTCGCCGAAGCTGCCGTTGTTGGCTACCCGCACGAACTGACCGGTCAAGGTATCTACGCTTACGTCACCTTGATGGCAGGCGAAGAAGGCACGGACGCGCTGAAAGTCGAATTGAACAATCTGGTGCGTAAGGAAATCGGCCCGATTGCCAAGGTCAATATCATTCAGTGGGCACCGGGCTTACCGAAAACCCGTTCTGGTAAAATCATGCGCCGGATTCTGCGTAAGATTGCCGCGAATGAGGTTGACGGGCTGGGCGATACTTCCACACTGGCTGATCCAAGTGTAGTCGATAACCTGATCGACTTCCGCGAAAACAAGTAAGGCTAGTTTTCTAGGGCTGGGGGGGCATCTGTCTTCCCCAGCATCTCCCCCAACGCCAGCCGCGACGTTGCCGCCACCAATGCACGGCTTAATTTGCGCGGCGCAAACAATACGTTTTCCACAAACTCCTGATTGCTAAACACAATATCCTCGGTTGTTGGCGCATAAGCACTGCCACGACTAATACGCGCCACCCGCCCCAAATTCACCCCACGCCCATCATCCAAAATCAACAGATGCGGGCAAAGCTGCCGATACGGGTCAGGTCGGGGAAAATCCACAATCGCCAGCAACACCAAGGGCTTACCCGGAAAGTGCACGCCCGCATTGATTTCGGTCGAATGGATTTCCACCACATACAGCGGCTGCCCAATCAAACCCCGTAATTGTTCCACTTGTTGGTGATAAGCCGTTGACGGCCACAATTCTTCAGAATCACTCATGAATTTTGCCGATTTAATGTTCAATTTACAGAAAGCCTAGCATGTTAGGATACACTATCTATAAGCTATCAATACGCTAGGAAACGCCGAGATTTATGACACAGGATACACGTCTTGAGCAATTAACTCAGTGGGTCAACAGCCTGCCACACTGGGAGCACGCCATCTTAGAACCTGCTTCGGCAGATGCCAGCTTCCGGCGTTATTTTCGCGCCCGTGGCACTGACGGCACTGCCATTTGCATGGATGCCCCGCCCGATAAAGAAGACATCCGCCCGTTTATAGAAGTGACGCATTTGCTGAGTGCTACAGGCGTGCATGTGCCGCAATTATTAGCGCAAAACTTGCTGGATGGCTTTTTGCTGTTGGAAGACTTAGGCAATACCAGCTACCTCAGCCAGCTTACCCCCGCCACCGCCAAAGATATGTATGCCGATGCCCTGCACGCGCTATTGCAACTTCAGCAAGCCGACTGTGACCACCTGCCTGTTTACGACGAACGCACCTTGCGCCGTGAAATGGAATTAATGCCAGAATGGTTCCTGAAAACACATTTGGGCTTTACCGAGGCAGAAATTCCACACGAGCTGATTCAGCACACCTTTGAAAACTTGATTGAATCAGCCATCGGACAACCCGTCGCGTTTGTGCACCGTGATTACCACAGCCGCAATCTCATGGTAACAACCGCCAATAACCCTGGCATTATTGATTATCAGGATGCGTTATTAGGGCCTGCAACCTACGATTTGGTGTCCTTACTGCGTGACTGCTACATCGTTTGGCCGCAAGCGCAGGTGGAGTGGTGGGTCGATTGCTACCGTAAAGAAGCCATTGCTGCGGGTGTGTTACCGCCGGTAGATCAGCAAACTTACCAGCAATGGTTTGACCTCATGGGGCTGCAACGCCACCTGAAAGTGCTGGGGATTTTTGCTCGCCTTAATCACCGTGACGGTAAACCTGGCTATCTCGATGATTTGCCTCTGGTGTTAAGTTACGTGCTGGAAGTCGGCTCACGCTACCCCGAAACCAGCGAGCTAATCGAATGGATGCGGCGGGCAGGCATTCCCGAACGCATCGGCACTGTTCACATTCCCGCCTGATGACAATGATGAAAGCCATGATTCTCGCCGCTGGGCACGGCACACGGATGCGCCCATTAACCGACCACACCCCCAAACCCTTGCTACCTGCTGGCGGCAAGCCATTGATCGTGTGGCATATCGAAAAACTCGCCCGTGCGGGCTTTCGCGACATTGTGATCAATCTGGCGTGGTTGGGCTGGAAAATCCCCGAAGCGCTCGGTGATGGTTCACGCTGGAATGTCAACCTGCACTATTCCGACGAGCAGCAAGAGGGCGCATTGGAAACCGCAGGTGGCATTATCAAAGCCCTGCCCTTGCTAGGCAACGAACCGTTTTTGGTGGTGAATGGTGATGTATGGTGTGATTACCCGTGCCTACCTTTCCAATTAGCGGAACACGATCTGGCGCATTTGGTGCTAGTTGCCAATCCGGCACACCATCCGCAAGGCGATTTCGGCTTGAATCAAGGGCGGGTTAGCAGCAATGCTGAA
>JBEUIR010000010.1:0-9105 GCA_040415395.1 Candidatus Thiothrix namsaraevi | reverse complement strand
GAACCGCGTTATACCTTCAGCGGCATTGGCTATTACCGCCCCGAACTGTTCGCCGGATTGCCTCAAGGCAAACACCCACTCGCACCGTTACTGCGCCAAGCGATGCAATCACATCAAGTCAGCGGGGAATATTTTGCGGGCGACTGGCGCGACATCGGCACGCCCGAACGGTTAGCAGAATTAGACCAAGATTTATCCAACAACGTGGTTTCTAATTTGCACCAAGGCGAATAATGACCAGCCACATCCGCCGCCAACACTTGTTTGAAATCTTCCCATGAAATCCAGCGCGTTGCGGCTACTTCTAACGGGTTCGGCATGGGTTCGGTATGGGTTCGCGCTAACCATACCGGGCAGATTTCATTTTCAACCACACCGCCGTATTCACAACGGTACTGGAAATTGGGCAAGGCTTCGTACAAATCATACACCTGCATCCCCAACTCCAACGCCACTCGCCGCTGAATTGCCTCCGCGACAGATTCGCCTAATGCCGGATGCCCACAGCACGAATTCGACCAAAAACCGGGCCAAGTCAGTTTGCTGAAACTGCGTTGTTGCAATAACAGCTCCCCCGCCTGATTAAAAATAAACACCGAAAACCCCCGATGTAACGGGGTTTCCAGCGTATGCACTTGGCTTTTCGGCACAGTCCCCAGCACCGCATTATGCTGATCGACCAACACCACGTGTTCCATCAAGCTATCAGGTCGGGTGGACGTATTCACGCGGATCGTCACGGTAGCCCCCTTCCACGCCTTTGACAACGACGGCGACCGCATCGTGCGCGTGCAAGCTTTCCATGTGATTGACACGCAACCAAAAATCGCGCACCGAAATATCATCGTTCAAGGCATTTTTCAGACGCCGTGCCGCGTCCTCGCAGAACATCAAATTCGCCGCATTCAAACGCGCAAACTCTTGCTCATCTTCACGTTTCACCGTGGCTTGTACCGGGGTTTTCAGCGCCGCTTCCACCCGGTCAATCAGGCTGGTAATGGGCAGTGTGCGCACTTTTTCCGCCAATTTTACCCGTACTTGCGCAATGCTGCGCTGGCTGTGTGGCGTTGCGCTAATGCCTTTCGCCGTTCCCAACCATTCGTAAACGCTATTCGCATCCACCACTGCCGCATCCTGCCCAAAGGTTTCGCGAAAACCTTCCTGAATCAATTGCCGCGCTAACGCCGCCGAACACGGGCAAGTGGAAGAATAAGGCACTTCCACGCTGACTTCGGTGTCAATTTGCCCGTTACGCAAGGTAGCAGCGACTTTTACGGGATAGTTTTTCCAACCACTGTTATCACTCAATAGGGAATTACGGCGCTCGAAATAATCAAAACGGCATTCCAAATAAGCGGCATCGCTCAAACCACCGTGGGTATCGACGAATTGGGCAATGGTGGCACGCAAGACTTCAGGGGTCAGGTCATTCATGCCAAGGAGTGTGTCTAGCGCCACGTATAAGCGCGACATGTGAATACCCTTGCTGTTAGGGTCAATCAAATTAACGTAAGCCTGAACCCGTGCCAGTGTTTGCACGCGCTCACCGTTGGGGCTGCGTAGAAAGACTGGCAACTCAATTTGGCTCATTCCCACCCAGTTGAGCGTTCCTTTAGCACCTGCGAGGGGTTGCTTGGCAACATCCGGCATAGCGGCAACCGCACAGGGCAATTCCTGGCAGGCATTTGTAGACATCATGTGAATTCCTCTTAGTCAAGGCTTGGCTCTATGGCTAGCACAGTAGCAAAATGACCAGCACTATGACAATTTACCTAGAGCAGGCGTTGATTAAAGGGCTTTACGCTGCACATGGAAATACCTCAGAAAGGAGTGGTAGACCGGCCAGATAACAATACTGCTAACCAATGAAGCCCAATACAGCCAACCGAGATTACTGCCTCTGCCAGTCACCTGTGATATCCACAGATTCACCAACATATAGACACCGAGAATCGCGAATAATAGCGCCAACTGCTGTATAAAAGCTTCGGGCGTCATCCGCAAACTTAAACGCACCGCCAGATAAGTGACTAACACATACCCTAATGCATGTTGCCCCAATAAAGAGCCGTATAAGGTATCAACGATCAAGCCAATCGCAAACACCATCACCAGACTGATACGGTCACGAATAATCAGCGCCCAATGCACCAACGTCAACGCCACCCATTCAGGACGCCAAGCAGCAACGGATTCCCCCAAGGGAATCACCAACAGTACCATGGACAGAACCAGCGACAGTAATACCGCACCGGGAAAACGGGGATCGTTAACGGGCATCTACCCCCCCTCTTGCTGGCGACGGTAAGGCAGTATCATCGGACGGCTTCTCCCACACCAAGAGCACTTCGCGTACTGCGTCATAATCGACTGCGGGCATTGCCCATACCGTCGCAAATAAATCACCCTGCTTGAATTCCACACCTTTGGGCAGCACGGTGGCAACCTCATAACCAGCAGGAAACAAACCACCTAAGCCAGATGAAACAAACACATCACCCTCTTTAACGGTACTACTGGCGGGTAAATTTGTAATTTCTATCGGGCGTCCGCGCCCATGACCATTCGCCAAGCCACGTTCGCCGGTACGTTGATTTTGCACGGGAATGGAATGTTCGCGATCAATCAATTGCATGACGCTGGCACCAAATGGGGTAACACTCACCACTTGCCCGTAGATTTTATTGCCATCCAACACCACTTGGCTTTCCTCCACCCCATCGCGACTGCCCTTATTAAGCGTCACCAAGCCACGCACTGGGTCTTGGGCAACCTTAAAAATTTCAGCCATTAAAAAGGTATGGGTTTCGCGAGGCGCTGCATTCAGCATGGCACGCAAGCGCCGATTTTCTGCGTGTATCTTATTCAGATCCTGCTGTTGGGCGGAAAAGGTTTGCACCTGCTGCTTCAGAGCCAAATTTTCATCCGATAACTGACGTTGCGTAGAAAAGAAGCCACTGGAACGCTGATAAGCCCATTGCGGAAAGTCAACCCCGTATAACAGTGGGTAAACCATCATGGTTGCCAGTGTACGCACCGGTGCTAACGCCTTGGAATTACGGTTATCCACGGCCATTAGCACCAGCGCAACAAGAATTAGCACCATAAACCGAAACGAAAATCCCGGTGTGGCATGATAATTGGTGTCGTTAATGATCGCCTCCGCTGCTGCTTGTCATTCAGCTTGCTGATCAGTCGGTAGCGAGGAAGTTAACGCCTTCTTCTTCCATGATTTCCAGAATCTTGCCGCCACCGCGTGCCACGCAAGTCAGCGGATCATCGGCAATCACCACCGGAATTCCGGTTTCTTCCATCAACAAACGATCCAAATCGCGCAATAACGCCCCACCACCCGTCAAGACGATACCACGGTCGGCAACGTCAGCAGCCAATTCTGGTGGGGTTTGTTCCAAAGCCGTTTTCACCGCGCTGACAATACCAAACAGCGGTTCCTGCAAAGCTTCGAGGATTTCATTGCTGGTCAGGGTGAAACTGCGGGGTACGCCTTCTGACAGGTTACGTCCCTTCACTTCGATTTCCAGCAATTCCTTGCCGGGATAAGCCGAACCGATTTCGCATTTAATCCGCTCAGCCGTCGCCTCACCGATTAACATGCCGTAATTGCGACGCACATAGCTGATGATCGCATCATCCAACCGATCACCACCGATACGTACTGATGCCGAGTAAACGATACCACGCAGTGACATAATCGCCACTTCAGACGTACCGCCGCCGATGTCCAATACCATCGAGCCAATCGCCTCATCGACCGGAATACCCGCACCAATCGCTGCCGCCATCGGCTCTTCAATCAGGTAAACCTTACGCGCACCAGCACCCAATGCAGAATCTTTAATCGCACGGCGTTCCACTTGGGTTGCCCCACACGGCACACAAATTACCACACGCGGGCTGGGGCGCAAAATACGACCCGCGTCCACTTTGCGGATAAAGTGCTGCAACATTTTTTCAGTGTAGGTAAAGTCGGCAATCACGCCGTCTTTCATCGGGCGAATTGCAGTGATATTTTCGGGGGTGCGCCCCAACATTTTTTTGGCTTCCGTTCCCACGGCTTCGATCGACTTGGGGCCACCCGGACCACGGTCTTGACGGATAGCAACGACAGAAGGTTCATCCAGTACGATACCTTTGCCGCGCATATAAATCAGGGTATTGGCAGTGCCTAGGTCAATGGAAATATCATTGGAAAATAAACCTGATAAGGCTTTGAACATAATCTAATCAATCCGGCTGAAAGCTAAATAAAGGGAGTACTTGAACACGTCCTGTGTGACTGTCGTTTTTCCGCGAACAGGCTAACCTCTGGGCAGCCCCCAAAATAATTCGCTAAATGTAACAACCGCCATCACTTTGGGCAAGCCAACTTGTGTGATAAGTTCACGTTCCGGCTAAAATGGGTGCTTTTTAGCAGATTAAGCCGTATTTAGAAAGCAATTCTCGCTGTGTGAGGTTCAGAAAATATGTCAGCAGACACATTACGACGTTTTATGCTCGAACAAGCGCATGTGCGCGGTGAATGGTTACACCTTAATCAAACCTGGCAGGAAATTTTAGCACGGGCAGATTACCCTGCTTTTGTGAAAATCATTCTGGGCGAAGCCGTGACCGCCGCCGTGTTATTAGCCGCCACCATCAAACACGACGGCTCCCTCACCTTGCAGATTCGCGGCGATGGCCCGATCCATTTGCTGGTCATTCAAGCCACTGCACAAGGCACAGTACGCGGATTGGCACAGTGGAGTCGCGAAGCCACCGGCACACGTTTGCCCGATCTGTTCGGTGAAGCCCAATTAGCGATTACCTTGGAATCTCACCAAAACAACGAGCGCTACCAAAGCCTGATTCCCCTGGAAGGTGACTCCTTAAGTGTGGCATTGGAGGCGTATTTTGAACGTTCCGAACAATTACCGACACGCTTGTGGTTAACCTCAGATGACAAGACCGCCGCCGGTATTTTGCTGCAACGCCTGCCGCAAGCGGAACACCATGCGGATGATTGGCAACGTGCTTCGGTCTTGCTGGACACCCTGACCCGCGACGAACTGACTCAGCTTGAACCGGAAGCCCTGCTCTACCGCCTGTTTCATGAAGAAGACGTGCGTTTATTTGACGCCAAAGCCATTGGCTTTCACTGCACCTGTAGCCGTGAACGGGTGGAAACCATGGTGCGCTCCTTGGGGCAGACCGAAGCCACCGCCATTATTGAAGCACAGGGAAAAATTGAGATCATTTGTGAGTTTTGCAATGCAAACTATACACTTGACGCTATTGATACGGGGCTATTATTCACGGCAACCATGCCAGCGAATGATACCCTACACTAACCAAATTCTAATGAATCCTAAATTTACCAGGAAACACTCATGCGCGTTCTGATCGTTTACGCTCACCCCAACCCCAGCAGCTTCAACCATGCCATGCTGGATTATTGCCAACGCGGCTTGCAGGAAGGGGGGCACGAAGTGCGGGTCAAAGACCTGTATGCGGAAGATTTCGACCCGGTATTACGCGCCACCGACTTGGCAGTTCTGCAAACCGGTGTTATCCCCGCCAAAATCAGCCATGAGCAACAAGACCTGTTGTGGGCCGATGGCTTGGTGTTTATTTACCCACTGTGGTGGTTTGACCGCCCTGCCATACTGAAAGGCTGGTTTGACCACGTATTAACCAATGGCACGGCATTTGAATATTCACAGGAAGGCGTGAAAGGCTTGCTGCAACACCAGCGGGCGCTGGTCTTAATCACGGCGGGCGGCACTGAAGACTATTTTCGCCAAACGGATGCCGAACACCTGATCTACCGTCCGGTCACGGATGGCACACTCGCGTTCTGTGGGATTAAAAATGTGCGTCACAGCATTTATTACAATGTCCCCTCACTCAGTGCCGAGGAGCGCACGGCTATTTTAGAAAGCATTGCGACGCTGGGGCGTGAATTCGCGTGTTAAATTATCGCTTAATGGGAACGTTAAACAGCACCCCGCCACTGGTAGTATTGCATGGCTTACTAGGTTCGCTGGATAACTGGCAAACTTTTGCACGCGGGCAAACCACTCAGCGAGCGGTGTTAGCGATGGATTTGCGCAATCACGGCGATTCACCGCACCTTGAAGGCATGTCCTACCGGCAAATGAGCACAGATGTGGTGGAAGTGCTGGATGCCTTAGGCATTCCACACTGCGATCTGATGGGGCATTCAATGGGGGGCAAGGTCGCCATGACGCTGGCACTGCAACACTCGGAACGGGTACAGCGCTTGCTGGTAGTGGATATTGCGCCCAAAGCCTACCCTCCCCGTCATCAAGCCCTGCTGCAAGCCATGTCGACTCTGCCACTTGCCAGGCTCACCAGCCGCAAACAAGCCGATGAATGGTTAAGCAGCGCTGTCAAACACCCGTTCGAGCGCGGTTTCTTGCTAAAAAATCTGGGGCGACATACCGATGGCAGCTTCTTCTGGCAATGCAACCTGCCGGAAATTGCCAAACACTATCTGAAAATATCGGGATTCCCCCCACCGGCAAACGTCTTCCCCCAAGCGGCACTGTTCGTGCGCGGCGGGCAATCGGATTATGTACAAGACACCGATATTGACACTATCCGGCAAGCGTTTCCGCAAGCAACACTCACCACGCTTGAGGCAGCCGGGCATCTGCCGCATGTGCAAACACCTGCCGAGTTCAGCGATACCGTGAGCGCATTTCTGGACTAGACCAGCATTCGGCGATAGGTATTCACGCGGTTAGACCAGCCTGCCAGCCATTTCCGCTCGTTATTGGCAGGTGGGGAATTGCGTACCCGGCGATCCAATACCCGCATGGCAGCATCAGCAAACTCGTGCAATGCCTGTTCACCGGGGCGGGACGGGCGCATTTCCTCCAATACCTGCAACAAGCCCCAATTTTGACCGTTATAACCACCACTGCGATTCAAACCTTCACCCTTGAAGTTGGTGTAGTCGATCAGCGCATACCAGCCACCCGGTGTATTCGCCACTGCATTCAGGTTATTCACGACATGTGGGCGCAACTGATCGGGGGTTTTCGTCACCAGCTTTGGCATGGCGCGGCGGGTACGATCCACGATGAACTGCACTTGTAATAAGCGGGTTTGGTACAAGAAGTTTTGCAATTCCTGTACTTGTGGCGTGTGTTTAGCCTGCATCAATTCGGCTTTAGTGCGCCAAGGGGCTTCACGTGGCACCCAAGCGGGAACTTGCACCCCGCGTGATTGCATATAACTCAGCAATTCCGGGAAGGTACTGCCAAAGCGTGCATGACGACCTGCCGGATACCAAGTGAAATGCCCGATGCCCATTGAGGCAAAATTTTCACCATCATTCCAATGCACTAAATTGCCGACATCACCGCCGCCTTCATTTTTGAAAATCTGATCACCAATGACCTGCAACTCCACCGGCGATAATTCCGGCATCCCATTACTCGCCATTTGCGGTGGACGGGAAATATTTTGAGACGAATAATGCGAAGTATTTTGCGCAGCGGGATTATGCATCACAAAAGTATTGCGTGAAGAATCGGCAGCGTTGGCGTGTGGCGCAACACCGGCATTGGGTCCGCGCACGGCTTGAGAACTGGGGCTGCAAGCTGATAATCCCACGCTAGCAATAGCAGCCAAGGCCATAATGGCTTTTGCTTTCATCTATCAATCCCTCTTGTTTTTATGTATTTTTATGGGACTATAAATTAAATTTACTCGTCGTGTTAGATTACCCGACGAGCGCTACAAGCGGTAGTTAAACGCTGGCGTAACGGTAGGTATTGATCCGTTTTGACCAACCTGCCAACCAACGCCCCTCATTACGGGCAGGCGGCGAATTGCGAACCCGGCGCTCTAAAACACGGTTGGCAGCATCCGCAAACAAATGCAGTGCCTGTTGCCCAGGTTGGCTGGGCTGCATGTCTTCCAGCACTTGCAACAAGCCCCAGTTCTGCCCTTTATAACCGCCGGATGTGCTCAAACCTTCACCTTTGAAATTGACGTAATCCACCAAGACATACCAGCCACCGGGGGTATTCGCAATCGCATTCAGATTTTGTGCTACCCGTGCGCGTGAATGCGGCGGGGCAGCATTCACTAACTTCGGCATGGCACGACGGGTACGCTCCACAATATACGCCGCTTGTAACAAACGGGTTTGGTACAACAAATCTTGCAACTCACGCACTTGCCCGGTTTGCTTGGCACGCATCAACTCGGCTTTAGTCCGCCAAGGTGCGCCTTGATAACGCGCTTGCTGCACCCACGCAGGCAATTGCACCCCGTTGGCTTGCAAATGCCCCAATAAATCCGGGAACGTATTACCGAAACGTGCCGCACGCCCAGCGGGATACCAAGTGAAATGCCCCAAGCCCATTGACGCAAAGTTTTCACCATCATTCCAATGGACTAACTTGTCAGGGTCGCCCCCACTTTCATTTTTGAAAATGTGATCAGCAATCAGCAATAACTCCTGAGCGGATAAAGTCGGCATCCCGGATACCGCAACTCCAACGGCAGGTCGATAAGAATGACCCTGCATCGCCACTTGCCGGTTATGACCATGCTGTGGATATTGCGCTTGCTTAGTTACCGTCTGCTTTTTAGCAACCGTCGGCTTCTTATTGTAACCAAACAGCAAATCATCACTGTCATCGTCTTTAGCCGTATGGATAGTTTGGCTGCATCCTGACGTGCCAATGGCAACCGCCAGTGCAAAAAGTGTTCCCCACGCTCGAATGCGCATGTCCTAAGCCCCTCGTGTAAGCAGCATCTTGATTTTGAATAATTGCCGCCCATTAATAGACTAGAACAACTTTACCAATCCTTAATAAGTAAAACTAATGAATAAAAAGCATAAAAAACCCGCACAATGGCGGGTTTCTTAAAAAAACACCTCATGCTATCCAGCATTATTTGAGGAAAATCTGCCGGTAAGAAACATACATACTGGCAAATATCCAAGGCACTACCACCAGCAACCCTAATAACAGCGGAATAGCACCCAAAATCAACAACAGCAGCACTAACAATGCGTACACAATCAGCGCCAATGGGTTACGCAAACACGCCTTAAAGCTCATG
>JBEUIR010000009.1:0-19550 GCA_040415395.1 Candidatus Thiothrix namsaraevi | reverse complement strand
GTTGGGCTAGCTGCGTTGGCTTGTCTAACATAGGGGGACTCGTTTTAATGGGGAGAATTAACAGATATTAGACCATGCATCACTTCCGGTCACACCCGTACAAACCACTGGCATTGACAGGAGCTTGTTTATCCGTTTTCTCATTTGATGTCGGCGTTGTGGTGGATGGCGTTTCTTGAGTATCCCACAACGAACCCTGTTCCCCTGTGCTCAAGATAAGTTTGTTCTCATCGCAAAACGGCGGTCTTTTCTCCGGCTGATGCGTGTCACCCAGCAAGTGCAATTGCCCGCCTGCATCCGGCGTTTGCGCGGCTGGCTCTTGTTCCCCCACTTGCACCACAACCACCCGTGTATTGCGCGTCAGATCGCTCAATTGGTCTTTGATGGTGTTTATTTCTTGTGCGGCAATCGACAGTCCGGTTTGCTCATCCTTATTCGCAAGAAAAACATAACCGTAGCGCACATCATCAGGAACATCCTTCTGCCCCTGTAGCCTTCGCTCCACCCGCATCAAGCGTCCGACAATCTGGATGCCGAAATCTTTATCACGGGCATTACGTAACGACACCAGCGTGGATGCACGCGGCGCATCAAACCCCGTAGCAATCGCTAATTTGAAAATCAGGGCTTCGGTTTCATCGTCGTGCGCAATGGCGACTAAATCCGGGTCTGGTTCATTAGCCGTGTGTACGCGAATGGCTGCATCCAGCATTCCGTATTCGCGCAACCAATGTTTAACCTCCTCAATTTCATCATCGCCATTGACCTGCACCAGCAACAACGGCACAAAGCCTGCGCCGTAGGTTTGTAATTGCTGTTTCAATGCCTGATGCTGCAACACACCGTAATGCAAGGCAGTTTTGCGAAAATCGACCAAATTCTCATCAACATGCTTGACCGTGAAAACCGCAACCCGCACCCCTTGTTTGATAAGCCCCTGATCAATGGCAGTCGCACGGGATACGCTAACTTTGTGGATGTAACCAATACCCGCCAGCTTTTTGAACGTTTCAATATCGCGGTCTTTAGGAGTAGCGGTACAAAGGATAGTGGCATCCGGTTTCAGGTGATCATTATAAAAAGCAAAGGCTTGGGTTTGTGACTTAAACCCATGATGGGCTTCATCAATCACACAACCGATAAAATAACCATCCGCACGGGCGGCTTGCAGCAATTCATCCAATCCCAATTGGGTTTCGGTGGTTGTCCGACTTTTGCGACTTTCCTTGTTGGAAACCGCAACGCTACCCCATGTGCCAACAAAGGTATCCCCGGAACGCAAATTTTCGATAAAACGCTCATTAGCAAGGGCTTTGAGACGCAAATTCAGAAACTCGGTACGAATAACGCTGCTAGTTTGCGCAACGACCCCAGAAAAAGGCGCAAACCAAAACCACAAGATTTTATGGTTAGCACTGAGGCGATTCACCGTTTCGCCAGCCATCAAGGTTTTACCCGTACCCGTTGGGGCTTCAAACAACAGGACACCACCACTCTCAATAATCAGGCGACGGCTATTAGCATAATTGGCGGTGTGCTTGACCTGCTCCAATTGTTGTAAGCAATAACCCAAGGACTGGGTGGCATTGGCGACACATTCCTGTTGGAACAATTTGAGGGAAGTTCTCATAGTTGTTGCTGCCCCTTGGCAAACCGCTCAATCAAGTAATCCGGGATTTGCTCAACCGTCACATGCTCAAAAGGGATGCGCTGCATTACGCCGTTGCGTTGCCATGTGTAAAGTGTGGTGGGTTTAGTATCACCTTGCAATAAGGCATTGGCTTGCTCAATGATGTCCGGCGTGGATTGCTGCAAGTACAACATTCGGTGTTGATCTGTTTCGACGCAATGGATTGTTTTATCCGCATCAAAAGGTTCAACCGCATCAAACGTGAGCAATTGCAAGGCAAACCAAATTTGGTCATGCCGAATGTCAGTTTGGATGTGACTTTGCGCAATCTTGACCGCCTGTAAATACGCAAACGAACCACCTAACCCAGCCACGTTTTGCTTACCGACGCTGTAACCATCAATCACGCGGCGCAAACGTTGAGCGCACACATCCCGACACACATTTTTCTCTGGCTCTTTATCCGTTTTTTCAGTGCTGGAAACCAAAATGAACTGACGTTTCCCGCCATCGTTTTGATTCAATTGCAAAACAGCCTGCCCTGTCGTGCCAGAGCCAGCATAAAAATCCAACACAATATCATCGGGATTAGTGGATTGATCAACCAAATGCCTGATTAAGGTAGGCGGCTTAGGGTAAGGAAAAGCGTTGCTGCCCATGATGTGTTTAATCGAATCCGACCCTTCACGCCCTCGCGGTGAACGAATAGTCGCTAACTCATCGGCAAAATCCGCATCATAATCCACCACCTCATTAAGCCCCGCAATCCAACTGGATAAAGGGGAAAGCAGATTTTCCTTACGCTCCAAGAAGTGTTTGCGCGACGGTCGCCCAGAAGCAATACGTTTTCCTACCCAAAATTCTAAATCGGGCAAATCGTGGCGTAACAAGGGGGTTTTCTTTTGTGGCAAAACCGGCACATTCCCTGCATCAATCGCAGCATTGAGAGCTGCTAACGTGGGGTAAAAAAACACGTCTTTCTCATCGCATTCAGGGAAATAAATTTCGTCGACTGCAATGAGTTGCTCAATCGTGTCAGCTCGCAGTTTTTGACCCGGTTTCAACAACCTATCAGTCGAGTATCGCCATGTGCTGTCTGGATCGCATGGATACCATAAACCTGTCGCTGGATTTTGAATCGGGTAATAAAGATTTTCCCTTTCTTTGAAGGATTTATTGCACGTAATAGGTTGGCTACGCCATGCACCGCGCTCATCATCATCGCTATTGCGGTAATTGCTGGTATTCAGTGGATTACCCCGAAATGCAAATTTTTCACGCACATAAACCAAAATATGCTCATGCACTTGAGACAAATTTCCGCCCCTATCATTGCCGGTATCCTTAGTGCGCCAAACAAAAGATCCAAGACGACAATCCGGCAGAATTTGCTCTAACAGTAAATCCAATTTCGCACAATTTTCATCATTAATGGAAACCAACAGAACGCCATCATCCCGCAATAACTCCGCCGCAATTCGTAAGCGTTGATACAGGTGTTCCAGCCATTTGGAGTGGCGATAAGAGTCTTCGTTATCTATCAATTTATCGTTATAAATGAAGTCTTTATTTTCGGTATTGTAGGGCGGATCAATGTAAATGCACTTGACGCGCCCCTGAAACGTCATACGCAAGTAACGCAACGCATCGAAGTTATCGGCCTCAATCAGCAAGTTGCGGTAAGGCGTTTGCCCACACGACCATTCTGGGAGCAAATCCATCAGCACAAAATCGTCGTTTAGGGAATTTTCGGCTTCCAATTCGTTACGTTCCCACACCAAACCCAATTTGCGGGTGCGGTCACGCTTTTCCAACAAGGCAATCAGTTGTTCTTTGCTCAGGTGGTCGTATTTGCTCATGCTTTACTCAGTAAATAGTGGGGGAATTTCTTTGTGTGCTAAGCATACATCATTCTCGCTGAACTATTACAACGCTTCACTTGTTAACAACATCAAATAAGCCATACAATGATGCCTTAAATTGATGCCAAGGAATGATGACTATGCGCACGACCCTCAACCTTGATGACGACTTGTTACGCCAAGCGTTTGAGCTGACCGGCATTACCGAAAAAGCAGCCCTACTCCGTGAAAGCCTAAAAGCCTTGATCGAACGCGAAAGCGCACGCCGCCTCGCTTTATTAGGCGGCTCAGAACCGCAACTCGAAGCTCCGCCACGCCGCAGCACCACCGAAGCAGTACTATGATTCTGGTCGATACGTCGGTCTGGATTGATCACCTACGGGCGAAAGAAGAACGCCTAACGCTACTTCTGCATGAAGTGCAAGTCTGTATGCACCCAATGGTGTGGGGCGAACTCGCCTGCGGCAACCTGAAAAATCGCGTCACTTTACTGCGCTTATGGCAAGGTCTTCCCGCCATCACCCAAGCCACCCATACTGAAGCCATGTATTGCCTAGAACAACGCAAACTCATGGGCAAAGGCATTGGCTATGTCGATTTGCATCTATTAACTACCGTACTGCTTTCCCCCGGCACACAACTATGGACGCGGGACAAACGCCTTCACGATATTGCCACCGAATTAGGCTGCGGCTGGCAAGAATCCTACTAACCTCACTCGCTGATTTGCTGCAACAATTGGCGAGACAAGTAATAACCATTTGCCGCCATCGCATCTAAAAGCACGGCTGCATCACTTATCAAATGCCGCTGTTCTGCTATCCATAACACTTTCACCGTACCAACAAAACTCAAATTGCGTTGCAAGGCTTCACGTCGTGCCAACCGATCATCCATAATAAGTAAGGCACTAGGGTTAGTGATAGCAAGCTGCATAGCTTCTTGTTCCCCATCACCCAAACTCACTGGAAAATCCTGCGGCGTAGGTACTGTCACTACTTGCAACCAACCCTGTTGCAGGGCGGCAGCAATGTGTTGGGCGGCTGAGTCGCTGTGTACTTGGGATTCCAGCCAGACAGCCTGCGGTATCCACACCGTTTTAAACAGTTGTTGCAGAATCGTTAACTGATTGATACCCGCAAATGCCAATAGCGGGCCAGTGTCACTGATTATGACAGCCATGCAGAAAGGTCTTGGATTTCGTGTGCGGTAGTTTCGTCAGGTCGAGCAATCTCAATACCCAAGCTTCCCAAATGTTTGATGAAAGCACTCATGCTTAAGCCGCTGATCCGAGTTGCTTTGCCTAATGACATCAAACCATCACGAAACAAACTGGCAGCGAGTGCCGGGCGCAAACCGGTCGTAGTGTCACTGAGGGTTTTATCCAGATGTATCAACAGTGCGTCAGGCTCATCCCCTTTTAGCACCAACACGGGGGCTTCACGGGCATGACGCAGTGCCAATGAAGGATTTTTTTTGAGTTCACGGACATTGGTAGCGTACATAGCGGCATTCCTAAAGTATTTGACCCAGTGTAGTCCACGCTATGAGTCCACGCAAGATGCCATCCCCTCAATCTCCCCGATAATTCGCATTCCCGCATCCCCTGCCACTATAATGCCGCACTGTTTTAGCTTTGAGAGAGGAAACCCCGTGCGCATTCGCCTAAACACCAAATGGAACAAACAGGAACGTGAAGTTTCATTAGAAGAAACTGTCAGTGTCCTCGCCTTCAACGCCTGGAAAATCGGCATGAAGACGCTGTTGGAAATTGAAAACGAGAATTTCCAGACCGATACCCAGATGCAGCGCGTGATGATCATGGAAGAAATCATGGCATTCATGATCCACGTCCTCGACCGCATTGCCCACGATGTGCTGAATGACGAAGACCGTGCCGCCCTCATTACGACCTTTGCGCTGAAAATTGCCGACCATGTGCAAGACAACGCCCGCGACTTTGGCGGCCCCGGCGATTACCGCAACCCCTTCATCAACAAACTCAACCAGCGCATGGCAGATTACGCCGACACCACATGGGGAAGAGTCGGGCAAGAGCCGGGATTTTCGATGAGCTTGGCATTCGGCAACTTCATTACCGAAGCCTTGGGACCGCGTGACCGCAAATGGGTTTTAGACTATATCCAGCGGGTACTGATGCCCGAAATGCTCACTACCTACAAAAAAGTCCTCACCCGCTTAGGCATGTTGGAAAACCACAAATAATTACTTCCAGTCGACGAAGGTGGCAACCTTATCCGCCACTTCATCGGCGTACAAATCCATGAAGAAATGGTCGGCTCCGTCGACCGTTTCCACGGTCAGGTTATCCTGCTTGACGCCTTCCAGTTTCGCGGGCAAATCTGCCACCACCTCATCCGCCGACCCCACCACAATCAGCACTGGCTTCTTGATTTTGGGTAACAACTTAGGGGTATCCTTACGCTCATCATCCTTGTAATACGACACCAGACTATCGGCGGCTGCCTTGGTTTTTTCGCAATACACAAAGCCGGGCACTTCCAGTGCGGTTGCGCCCTTACTCTCACCGGCTAGTTTCGTCGCTTCAGCCATAATGTCAGCCAACGGCTTTTGATAGCGCTCTTCGTATCCCTTGGCAGATTCAGCGGCATCCCAAGTAGCAGGTGCAACCGCGATCACTTTTTCCAGCAAGTCGGAATCTTTTTCAGACGCATACCACGCCACCTGATTGCCGCCGCGTGAATGCCCCAAAATCGCCACTTTGCTTGCGCCTTGCTCCTTCAACCAATTCATCCAGGTATCGAGTTCTGCCACGGCATCTTCGTGTTTGTGCTGGTGTTCGATGGTGCAATCCAACATTTCGGAAGGGCGTTTATCCAACGCATAACTCAGGTTCACATTGAGCGTGTTGTAACCCCTCTCTTTCAGCAAGTCGCCTAGCGCCTGCATGATTTCCATTTTATTGTGCGCCAGTGTGCCATGCAGCAGCATGATCACACCGTCTTTCGCTGTTTTGCCCTCTGCCAAGGTCAGATCAGCACGCAATTCAAGATCACCCTGCTTAACGGTCACTTCATCCGCCTGAAGCGTTGCCACAGCAGCCAACAGTGAAAAGGCTACCGTACTGGTAACGCGGGTCAATAAGTTCATGTCATGCTCCAAGGTCAGGTAATAGTTTCAAATGCCCATAGCACGTTTTGCCATTTCGTATTTTAGGAAGCTCATGCGATTGACGATAGTCAACCCAGAATTTCGCAAGATTTTCCAAGGAGTCAGAGTATTCCCAAACAACAGCCGGAAGCCTTCCATCGCTTTTTGCGTGAGGATATTGTCACCGCGCCGCGCCCGTTCGTAAGCCCGCAAGACCTTAGTGCTGCCGCAATCACCGCTGCTTTGGCGAATTTGCGCCACTAATTCCAGCGCATCTTTGATCCCCAAATTCACTCCCTGCCCCGCCAGCGGATGAATCGTGTGGGCAGCATCCCCCACCAATACCACCCGTTCCTGACTGTAACTATCGGCGTGGCGACCCCGTAATGACACCGCAGCACGCTCTCCCACCGCAATCACTTCTCCCAAACGGTAATCCAGCGCTTGGCTCAATTCACGGCAAAAATCACTGTCTGACAGACGCAACATCGCATCAGCCTGATCCGCCGGTAAAGTCCACACAATGGAACAAAAGCCTTCCGCTAAGGGCAGAAATGCGAGCGGACCGCCCGGCATAAAACGTTGCCAAGCGGTAAATTGATGCGAGAATTCGGTTTGCACCACACACACCAAGCCTTTTTGCCCGTAATCCTGAATTGCCATGCCAATACCCGCAAACTCACGGACTTTGGATTGCGCCCCATCCGCCCCCACCAGCAATTGTGCTTGCAGCGTTTGCCCGCTGTGCAATGTGACGGTGACGTGCTGTTCATTCACCACCAATGCCGCGAGTTTGTCGGGGCAGTACCAATCCACCGTATCCAATGCCTGCAAGGTATCCAACAACGCCAGTTGAATCACCCGGTTTTCGACGATATGCCCAAGGTCTGGTTCACCCAAATCCGCTGCATCGAAACGGATCTCGCCCGACCCCGTGGCATCCCAGACGTGCATAGCTTCGTAAGGAAAGGCGCGACGCGCCGCAATGCCATCCCATGCGCCCGTGTCAAGCAACGCCCGCTGCGATGCGCGGCTGAGTGCCGACACCCGCAAATCATAGGGGTCATCCGGGGAAAATACCGTGGGTTGATAAGCTTCCAGCACTGCGACGCGCTTACCCAACTTGCCTAATAAGCAAGCTAATGTTGCACCGACCATGCCGCCGCCCGCAACGATAACATCGTATTGCACTTGCATCGCTCTCATCCTTTTTCAGATTCATTCAGCAGCAAGACTACAGCAAAGCCAGCGCAGGAAATACAGATGCCGGTCAAATTGGCAGGGTATTCGCGGTTATTCCACCAACCAAGGCCACAACAACAATTTGCCGGGGGTTGCCCCCAACAGACTCCAAAACCCAAGGAAATACACCAGCGGCACAAGCACCAATACGCCACGCAACGCCGTGCTTTCATACGAAGCGTGATACAGCAGCCAAGTCTGCCCAAACACAAACAACAGCACCATCACCAGCAATAAGCTGATCATTAGCAAATCAAACGCCAATGCCAACGCCCGCATTCCCAGATGTTGATAACCGGGTTGGCGCACATGCGACATGAAATAACCTTTGGCAGGTGGGGTAAGTTGATGATTAACTTTCATGAATGACACTCCTTGTCACCTCGCAACACTCTGACCATTAAGTATAGCGGCTGGATTTCAAAATGCTGACAAAAATGCTAATCCGTTAATCAATTTGCTTAAAAGATGAAACTGGGCAAGGTGTAGTCTGACGACAAGCCAAAACGTTCAGGGTAATCCACATGCACAAAATACAAACCCGATGCCGGTGCTGTCATCCCTGCCAAAGTACGATCCCGCTGCGCTAATAATTCCCCAATCCATGCCATTGGACGCTCCCCCGCCCCCACCATCAGCAAAGAACCGGCGATATTGCGTACCATGTGATGCAAAAACGCATTCGCCACCAAATCGAGGTAAATGAATTCACCTTCACGCTGCACGCTGATTGCCAGCATTTCCCGCATCGCATGATTCGCCTGACAACCCGCCGCCCGAAAACTGGAGAAATCCTGTTCGCCCAGCAATGCTTGAGCGGCTTCGTGCATTGCATCCGCATCCAACGCGCCATGTTGCCAACACACCCGCTTCTGTAACAACGCCGGACGCGCCTGCCGATTGAGGATAACGTACCGGTAACGCCGGGAGCGTGCCGAAAACCGTGCATGAAAATCATCCGCCACCGGCTGAATCCAACGCATTGCCACGCCATCCGGTAAATGCGCATTGCTGCCAAACACCCAACCGCGCAAGGGGCGCTGCGCATGGGTTTCAAAATGAATAATTTGCCCAATGCCGTGGACACCCGAATCAGTACGCCCTGCACAGACTACTGCGATCGGTTCCGCCGCTACGGTGGACAGCGCGTGTTCCACACTGCCCTGCACCGTCGGCCCGTGGCTCAAACGCTGCCAGCCGAAAAAAGGGCTTCCGTCGTATTCGATGCAGGCTGCAAACTTCATGACACTTAATCTCAGGGCAGTAAAAACACAAAAGGTCGGGTTAACCGACCTTTATAACGTGAAAGTGAGGATTCCTCAACCTGTCTGGTGCAGCAATACTTCGGCTTCACGGCGCTGATCGTCGTTGCCTTCGACCATGACCTCTTCCAAGGTACTCCGAGCGCCTTCGATGTCGCCCATATCCAGATAAGCACGGGCAAGATCCAGCTTGGTGCTGATGTGCGCTTCGTGCAAGTCAATTTCCTCATCCGGGAAATCGAGGAATGACAGCGCATCATCAATATCGCCCAACCAATCTTTATCTTCGTCGCTAATGGGCGCGTAGAAGGTGTCTTTCGGCAAAATACGCTTGATGCCGGTTTCATTATCCAGATGCAGGTTCAGATGCGTTGCACTCGAAGCCGCCACTGCTGCCGTTTCAGGCGCAGCCGCCACTGCTGGAGGAGCGGCAACTGCCGTATTGCTATCAAACTCATCAAGATCAAAATCCAACAGATCGTCAAACTCATCGTCTTGTTGGCGCGGCTGCGTAGCAGCCACCATAACAGGTTGCGGCTGGAGCTGAGCTTGTGGCGCACCCTCCGGCTCCAAATCGAAATCCAGATCGAAGTTATCGTCTAAATCATCCAACTCGAAGTCATCCTGTTCAGGCATCGCCGCTTTAGCCTTATGCGACAAATCGGTAGCTAACTCCGGTAATTCGGGGACGGAGGCTGGCTGTGCCTGTGACTCTGCCTCATTACCATCTTGCAACAGTTTATCGAGATCAATGTCATCGAAATCCAGTTCACCCAAATCCAAATCGCTGAAATCATCTTCAGGCAACTCCGGTGGTGTCGCATGATGAAGCGCTTGGGGCTGCTCAGCCACAGGCGCTTTAGCCACCTCAGGGGACTTCGCTAAAGCCACCCCAGCCGTTGCCGCCGCCACACCACCCAACGCCGTCGCCACCGTGGCTGCAACAGAAGGCGCGGTAGCCGCAGACGGCACTGCCGAATGCCCATTCCCCTGATACAAACGGTTATCAGGGCTGATCTTACGACCCCACTCAGCAACCGATTGCCACAATGCATCCCGACTTGCACCTTGCATCATCGCGAACTGTTGTGCGTGATTATCAAAGGAATCGCGATTATTCGCCACGAAATAGCATTCCAATAACTTGTGGCGGTATTCCAGCTTTTCAGGGGAACGCTCAATGCATTTCTTTAGCTCACTCTCGGCTTGTTGATACAGACCATAAGCGATGTACACATTCGCCTCGGTCAGGCAATCATCCTCAGCTTGATCGGCGGCAGCAGGTGAAGCAACCGCCACACCGCGAGTCTCCTCATTCTCATCGTCCCCATCCAGCCCAAACGGGTCTCGCGAATACTGCGTACCGGCATTACCTGCCCGGACACCAGAGGTTTTCTCTGCACGCTCCAACTCACGTTCCAAAGAACCCAGCGTTAAGGCTTCGGCTTCCTTCTCAATGGGTGGGTCGAAATCATCATCCAAATTGGCAACACGGTTGTTTGCATGGCTTGCCTCATCCGGTTTACGCCGACGCCCTAGCAACCACAGTAACAATAACAACGCCAATGAACCCGCGCCAATTTTCAGTGCCAATGGTGAGGTCAACAAACTCAGCAGGTCATTACCCTCACCGGCCTGATCAGCAAATACCGGCGGTGCTTTAGGTGCCGGTTGAGCCTCTGGCGCTGGGGTAACGGGTACAATGGCTGGCGGTTTTAATGGCACGGCATTCGCATTGCCCGTCGACATACCCGCCGGAGTTGGGCGGCTATCGGTTGCAGGTGGTGCGGCAATAACGTCCTGCTGCGGCGTCTCAGGTTGTGCCGCTGGTGGCTCTGTTCTGATAACCGCGTTGTTGTCTTGCCCTGCGACATTCGCCATGTGTGTCTGAATGTCTTTGCCTTGATCAGGCGTAACAGCAACCGGCTGTCCCTCAGGGGCATCAGTCGTATCAGTCAGCGGCGCTACCTGCACACCATTAGCGGATAACTGTTTTTGCAAATCCGCAAGTTGGGTATCACGCAATGCCAATAAGCGATTTTTCTTGCTCAGCATGGACTCAAGGTCAGTAACACGTGACTTGAGTTCATTGTTTTCATTTTGACGGGCTGCTAATGACTCATTCGCCAGCGCCAATTGCTTTTCAATTTCCGCCAGTTTCGCCGTACCTGCCGCCACTGCGGCATCGTTGGCTGCTGATTGACCTGTTTTTGCACCCAATACTTCCAGACGCGCTTTATCGGTAGCGTTATTCGCTGCTTGGCTTGGGGTTTCAGGTGCTGCGGTTTTCTGGTCTGGCTGCTTTGCTGCGGACTTAACAGACGTTTGTTGCGGTACCGTATTACCTGCCAGTGACTTTCTTAATTCGCGCCACTCCGCATTTTGCTGGCGAATCTGACGCCGCGCTTCAGCACGTGACACCGCTGTAATATCACCACTACTTGGTGCTTTCATCACCGCACCGGCACGGAGGTTGTTGATGTTTTTATCAACAAATGCCCCCGGATTTGCACGGAACAAGGCCATCATCATCTGATCATTACTAACACCGGAACGCTGGAGGCGTGAAGCGACCGAGAATAGGGTATCCCCCGATTTGACACGGTAAGTACGGTTCCGCGCCGGAGCTTCCGCCTGTTGCTGCTGTGGTGCTGCTTGATTAGCCACGGGTGCTGGAGATGTCTGACGGCGTACATTACCCGCTGCTTTAGGCTCTGCCCGCACAGCAGCCTCGCCCGCCACCGTATTGCTAGGCTGCATCAGCACGGGCGGGTCTAACATTACCGTGTATTCTTTGAGCAACTGACCTTGGGGCCAGCTTACTTCCAGCAGGAAATTAACAAAGGGTTCCTGAATCGGCGCATCGGACGACACCAGAATGACTGGCTTGCCGCCCTGCACTGTCGGTGTAAAACGTAAGTTTCCCAGAAACTCAGGACGTGCCACACCGACTCGGTTAAATACTTCGGGTGGTGCTAAACGCACCTGAATTTTACTGGCATCTGCCGGGGCAGCAGACAATAAGTCAATTTTTGCGCGTAACGGCTGATTCAGGTGAGAGTTGGATTCAATGTCTCCAAGCCCTAAAGCGCTGGAAGCCGCTGGATATGCTCCGGCGATGAATATAGCTAAGCTCAAGGCTTGTTTATTCACTGCAATTCCCCTTCAATTGATTCTTTATCTGTATAAGATTGTGGCATCCCCGATTCATCACCTGTGTCAGCATTATTCCGCCCTTAATTATTATGATGAATAGCGATTCTAGTTATTGCTTCTTAGCGCTGGAATATATATTAGTACATTATGCCAAGCAATGCTGCCCCGAATATTAGCTATTGAACAAGTGTTTACACCCATTCTATCTGTGGCTCATTGTGGACAAGAATGAATTAATTCCCGCTTAACCACACCTACAGATAATCACGCACTAATATTTCAGCAATTTGCACGCTATTTAATGCAGCACCTTTACGGACATTATCAGCAACCACCCATAAATCTAAGCCAGACATACAAGAAATATCTTCACGGATACGACTAACATACACCGCATCCGTATTGACCGCTTCGGTGACAGGGGTTGGATAACCACCGTCTACCCGCTCATCCAACACCACCACACCAGCCGCTTGCTGTAACAACCCGGTCGCCTCAGCAGCCGTCAGCTTGCGTTGCGTTTCTATGTGGAGAGCCGCCGCATGTCCAAAAAACACGGGTACACGCACCGCTGTTGGATTCACCCCAAGCTCAGGCAAGCCCATGATTTTACGGGTTTCCTGCACCATTTTCATTTCTTCCCACGTATAGCCATTTTCCTGAAACGCGCCAATATGCGGAAAAAGATTGAACGCAATCTGTTTGGCATACAGTTCCGGCTCGACCGGTCGTGCATTGAGCAATTGCGCCGTCTGACGCGCCAACTCATTGATACCTGCACGCCCCGTGCCGGAAACTGCCTGATACGTCGCCACGTTAATGCGCGTAATTTCAGCAGCATCATGCAAGGGTTTTAACACCACTAGCATTTGGCTCACCATACTACCGGGGTTGGCAATAATCCCACGTTGCTTATACCCCGCAATCGCGTCTGGATTCACCTCCGGTACGACTAACGGTACATCCGCATCGAAACGGAAACACGCGCTGTCATCAATAACAATGCAACCAGCCGCTACCGCTTTTGGCACATAATCCGCAGCTACCGTTTCAGTGCTGGCAAATAAAGCCAATTGCACGCTGGAAAAATCGAAATCTTCGACCGCTTCAATATCCAGCGTTTTATTGCCAAAATCGACGTATTGTTCGCCATCGGTTGCAAATTCCAGCGCATAAATCTTGCCGATTGGAAATTTACGTTTAGCCAGCAAGTCCAGTATGGCTTCGCCAACCAGACTGCCCGTACCAACGACTGCTACATTGTAAGTCTTAGTCATGATTACCCTTGTAAAGCTGCCACAACCGCATCGCCCATTTCTGCCGTGCCGACCTTACGGTCGCCCTCGGTATAAATGTCGCCGGTGCGCACGCCTGATGCCAGCACTGTTTTCACTGCCGCTTCGATGCGCTCAGCCAGTTCTGGACGATTGAGGCTGTAACGCAGCAACATTGCCACGGACAGAATGGTTGCCAACGGATTGGCAATGCCTTTGCCTGCGATGTCGGGTGCTGAACCGTGGATTGGTTCGTACAAGCCGCACGCAGAAGAATTCAGGGAAGCAGATGGCAACATGCCGATAGAGCCGGTCAGCATTGCCGCCGCGTCAGACAGCACGTCGCCAAACAGGTTGCTGGTCACGATCACGTCGAATTGCTTGGGCGCACGTACCAATTGCATCGCGGCGTTATCGACGTACATGTGGCTGAGTTCGACTTCAGGGTATTCCTTGCCAACCTTTTCGACGATTTCGCGCCACAGTTCGCACACTTCCAGCACATTGGCTTTGTCAACGGAACACAAACGTTTGTTGCGCTTCATCGCAGTTTCAAAACCGACGCGGGCAATGCGTTCGATTTCGGATTCGGTGTAAGTGGCAGAGTTGAAGCCTTGGCGTTCACCGTTTTCCAATACACGGATGCCGCGTGGTTGACCGAAGTAGATGCCGCCGGTTAATTCGCGCACGATCATAATGTCCAAACCTGACACCACTTCTGCTTTCAGGGTGGACGCGGATGCGAGTTCTTCGTACAGAATCGCAGGGCGCAGATTGGCAAACAAACCCAAGTCAGCACGAATGGCCAGCAAACCGCGTTCGGGGCGTAACGGGCGATCTAACGCATCATATTGGGGGCCACCCACTGCGCCGAGCAGGATAGCATCTGCTTTTTGCGCCAACGCACGAGTGGAATCCGGGTACGGTTGCCCTTCCTTGTCGTAAGCAATCCCACCAATATTGGCGTATTCCAGCTCTAACGACAGATTGCCTTCAGCGGTGAACACGTTGAGGACTTTAACTGCTTCTGCCACGATTTCCGGGCCAATGCCGTCACCGGGCAATACCAAAATTTTGTGTGTCATAACCATCTAACCCAAATCAAATCTTAAAATAACCAAGGTGCTTGTTGCTGGCGGCGTGCTTCATACGCCCGAATATCATCGGCATGTTGCAACGTCAGCCCAATATCATCCAGCCCGTTCAGCAAACAATACTTGCGGAACTCGTCAATGCTGAACGCGAACGCTGTGCCACTCGGCGTAACCACTTGCTGCTCTTCCAAGTTGACGGTGAGCTGATAGCCTTCGGTGGCTTGCGCCTCAACGAACAATTGATCAACCACCTCAGCAGGCAAAGTTAACGGCAGCAAACCATTCTTGAAGCTGTTGTTAAAGAAAATATCCGCGTAACTCGGCGCAATCACCGCCCGAATGCCGTAATCCGTCAACGCCCAGACCGCGTGTTCCCGCGACGAACCACAGCCAAAATTTTCACGCGCCAACAGCACGGACGCACCGGCATAACGCGGGAGATTCAGCACGAAATCGGGGTTCGGGGTGCGTTTGCTGTGATCCATGCCCGGTTCGCCCGGCTCAAGGTAACGCCAGTCGTCAAACAGCGTGGGGCCAAAGCCAGTGCGCTGGATGGATTTCAAATATTGCTTGGGAATAATGGCATCCGTATCGACGTTAGAACGATCCAGCGGAATAACCAAGCCGGTGTGTACAGTAAATTTTTCCATTAGAGCGTCCTCACATCCACGAAATGACCGGTGACGGCTGCTGCCGCTGCCATGGCGGGGCTGACCAAATGGGTACGTCCGCCCTGCCCTTGCCGCCCTTCAAAGTTGCGGTTAGAGGTGGAAGCACAGCGTTCGCCCGGTTCGAGACGGTCGGCATTCATCGCCAAACACATGGAACAACCCGGCGCACGCCATTCAAACCCTGCTTCGATGAAAATTTTGTCCAAGCCTTCGCTTTCCGCCTGCTGTTTGACCAAGCCAGAGCCAGGAACAACCATTGCCAATTTCACATTCGCCGCGACTTTGCGACCTTTAGCGACTTCCGCCGCCGCACGTAAATCTTCAATGCGCGAATTGGTGCATGAACCGATGAATACTTTGTCGATTTGCACGTCAGTAATAGGCATATTCGCTTCCAAGCCCATGTATTTAAGCGCAGCACGAATGCCACTGGCTTTGACGGAATCAGCTTCATTCGCGGGGTCTGGGGTTTTGCCATCGACTGGCAACACCATTTCGGGGGACGTTCCCCACGTCACTTGCGGTTGAATACTCGCAGCATCCAGACGAATCACACGATCAAATACCGCGTCTGCATCGGAATGCAGGTCTTGCCATGCTGCAACGGCGGCTTCCCAATCTTCAGCTTTCGGGGAATACGGGCGACCTTTGACGTAGTTGATGGTGGTGTCATCGACCGCAATCATGCCAGCGCGTGCGCCGCCTTCGATTGCCATATTGCACACCGTCATGCGCCCTTCCATCGACAAATCGCGGATGGCTTCACCGCCGAATTCGATGGCGTAACCCGTGCCGCCTGCCGTGCCGATTTCACCGATGATCGCCAGCACGATGTCTTTGGCGGTCACGCCTGCACCAACTTTGCCATCGACACTGATCAGCATGTTCTTCATCTTTTTCTGGATCAGGCATTGGGTTGCCATGACGTGTTCGACTTCGGAGGTGCCGATACCGTGCGCCAGTGCGCCGAATGCGCCGTGGGTAGAGGTGTGCGAATCCCCGCACACCACAGTCATACCTGGCAAGGTTGCGCCTTGCTCAGGACCAATAACGTGGACGATACCTTGGCGAATGTCGCCGATATTGAATTCGGTAATGCCAAACGTGCGGCAATTCGCATCCAGCGTTTCGACTTGCAAACGTGCTACGGGGTCAGTAATACCGTGCTCCAACCCAATAGTCGGCACGTTATGGTCGGGGACTGCCACCATTGAATTGACGCGCCAAGGTTGGCGGTTAGCCAGACGCAGCCCTTCAAAAGCTTGCGGTGAGGTGACTTCGTGAACCAAGTGTCTGTCGATGTAAAGTAAGCCCGTGCCGTCGGCTTCTTGCCGTACCACATGCGCATCCCAAACCTTATCGTAGAGCGTTTTGCCTGCCATAAATCCCCAAAACTGCCGTTGGAAAAGGGGAACATACTACACTTTTTTGCCGTGCATCATCCACAAAAAAAGGCCAGCATAAAGCTGACCTTGGTTCTTGTTCCCTCCACCCCTTGCGGGGAGAGGGTTAGGGAGGGGGGAAATCCCCGGTCTCTTAGTCTTCGCGACGGCGGCGGAAGAATGCGGCTGTTGCCAGCAACATGCTCATAATCATCACACCCCATTGGCTCAGGGTCGGCACTGCCACGGATAAGTTGGCAACCAAACCAAAACCCAACGTGGTGTTGGTCATCCCGCCATCACTCGGTTCGTCGCCTGGGGTGAGTCTAATCGGTTTGCTGACAATGCTACCATCTGGTGCCAACACACCGTTGCTATCGGTCGCGTTATCATCGTTCGGGTCATTACCACCAATAGTCGGCAAATAGCCAACCGGTGGCACAACTTTAACGATGTAATCACCTTCACGCAGGTTGCCGAAGAAGTACTTACCATCAGCGCCAGTGGTTTGCGGTTTCAGCACATCGCCAAAGACGTCCGTGACTGGCTTGCCATCAACTGTCAACAAGGTGACAGTCGCCCCCGGAATACCCGGTTCACCGCCGTCTTGTCTGCCATCATTATTCAGGTCGAGCCACAAACGGCTGCCTAAATTCAGCGGGCGGAACAAACCGCAGTCGACGCTCACATTGCTGAAGCTGTTGCCGTCTGACGTTACGCTCGGCATCAAGCTAAACGTTGGGGTCTGGAATCGCCCATCAATCGCTTTGCAATTGCTATCGGTGTTAGATGGATCAGCATCCGGGTCAACACCGCCTTTGGTAGCACTGTAACCAGAATTTGCAGCCGGGTTCATGACCACAATGTAATTACCCGGTTTCAAATTCTGGAACAGGTAATTGCCGTTAGCATCCGTCATAATCGCCGCAACGGGTTTGCCGTCGATGTCAGTCGCGAGCGTAATGCCATCGGCTTCCAACAAACTGACGCTCACCCCACCGATACCCGGTTCCGCATTATCCTGCTGACCATTGGCATTGTTATCCAACCAAACTTTGTCACCTAAGGACATGGAGCCATAGAAACCACAGTCAACCGTCATATTACCATTGGCATCATCGCCATCAGCATCGGGTTCAGCACCCGCAGTTAACGTGAACGGATGCGTTTCAATCGTGGTATTGACCGAGTTCACGCGGCAGTTGCTGTCCCTATCACTGGCATCAGCATCCACATCAATCCCGCCAATGGTAGGGAAGAACCCTTCTGGTGGTTCAACCGTCACAATATACTCACCTTCCGGCAAGTTATCGAACAGGTAAAGACCATCAGCACCCGTGGTGTGCGGCGCAACGGTATTGCCATCCACATCTGTCACCGGACGACTGGAAGCATCAGTGAGTGTCACCACTGCATTTTCAAGGAAGCCTTCACTCTCTTCTCGCTGACCATTGGCATTGCTGTCGATCCAGATTTGGTTGCCCACGGAGACCGGCGTACCCGGATCAACTGGCTCAACCGGCACGACCGCAAAGTCAACCGTGAGGTTGGAACGGTTATCTTCCGTACCCATACCGTCATCACCAGCAGTACCGCTGGCCGTTGGCTGCTCGCCGGTTGGTTCCTTGTCATTCAAGACAATCAGGTTAGAACACAAGCCATCCGAAGCGGTGCTGTCGCCATTGTCGTTATTATCACCATTCGCGTTAGCATCAGCTTCTTTCACTGCGGTGCTGGCGGTGTAACCATCCAGTGCTGCACCTTCATTAAAGTTGCTGCCAGCCACACAGACTTTGTACTCACCAGCGGTCAAGCCACTGAACAAGTAATAACCGTTGGCGGTTTGTGTGGTATTAACCAACGCACCCATGCTATCACGCAGCTCCATCACCACGTTGCTCGGCAAAGTTTCGCCCGCATCAAAGCGACCATTACCTGCGTTTCCACCGTCACCGTTATCGACCCAAACCATATTACCAAGGCTGTGGGTTGGTGTTTTAGGCAGATAGAAACCGCAATCCACGGTCATATTGCCATCTTTGCCATCACCGTCTGCCTCCACATCTGGCTCAGCGCCCGCTGTTAAGGTGAACAGGCTGGTTTTGCCCGTATCCACTGAGCAGTTGCTGTCGGTGTTGGATGGATCGCTGTCAACCTTGGCTCCACCTTTGGTAGGCAGATAACCACTGTCTTTTGGCGCAGCCACACTGATGCTGTACTCACCTTCTGGCAGATTGCTGAACAGGTATTTGCCGTCTGCACCTGTGACGATCGGCGCAATCGCCATGTCGCCGCTCAATACCACTGGATTACCGTCTTTATCCATCAAGGTAACGGTTGCGCCCGCCAACGGCGCTTCGCCCGCATCTTGCTGACCGTTTTCATTCGCATCGATCCAGACGTAATCCCCCACGGATACCGTGTTAGGTTTCACTGGCGCACGCTCTACGAAGTTGTTGCCGTCATCCGTTTCACCCGCTGTCACGCTGACAGGAATGCTGTCATCGGTGGTGTTGGTGTTAGCAGCGTCGTCTTCTGGCAATGTGGTGTCGCCATCAATGACTGAATCGTAACCTTCTGGCTGCGTTTCCACGACCAGATAATCACCCGGCTCTACATCGGCAAACACGTACTCGCCTTTGGCATTGGTCAGCGTTGTCACTGGCTTGCCATCATCCAGTACTGGTGTGCCGTCTTTGTTCAACAGCGACAGGCGGATGCCTTCCAGTGGGGTTTCGCCAACGCTATCGCCAGTGGTATCCACCGACACCGTACCGCTGATAGTAGCTTTCGCCGCCAGTGGCGCAACCACACCAAAGTCGATGGTCAGGTTGGAACGGTTGTC
>JBEUIR010000008.1:0-19908 GCA_040415395.1 Candidatus Thiothrix namsaraevi | reverse complement strand
TCTGGCAGTCTGAAGCAGTAGACTGAGCATCAGGGGCGAACAAGGGATATATTATGCACACCACATTACGCACCGTGTTAGCCGGGCTATTGCTAATCACCGGTTTATTCCCCATCAGCGGCTGTGCTGCGGGAACAACCCCGATGAAGCAACAACCGTTAACCAAACCCACGAATGAATTTGCGTCATTATGGCAACCGGGGTGGCAATGCGGGCAAGCCAACACCGTCAGTCGTGCTTTCCTCAATTCATTGATTAAAAAAAATGCATTACACGGTTATGCGTTAAAGGGTGTGACCCTGCCGTTATTGATCGGGCAAAATCCGCTGGAGTCAGGCGCTATTTTGTTCGCTAAACGAGATAATACTTGGCAAGCCTACCCCATTGCCGATGGCGGCGCGGTACTCGCGGCTTACAGCACACCCGCGTTGAACCGGGTGACGTTATTTGCCACGTGGGGGCGCGAAGGCCCCGGTAACGATTACATCGTCTTGCAAGGCAAAAACCAGTTACGCGAATTTAGTTGCACTACTGTGCACTTACCCGCCGAGTTAAATCGCCCGGATTGGGGCAACCGTTACCCTGGTTTGCACGATTTCAATATGGATACCCAAGGGCACGGCACGCTGATCACCGCCGCCTACTTGCCTGATGGCGCGAATGAGCGCAAGCAGTGGTATCAATACAGCAGTAATAACTGGGGCAAGCAGTGGAGCGATGCCCGCAAAGTCCCCGCTATGCCTGCAAAACTCGACGGTATTTTTCAGTCGCTTGCGGATATTCCCGCCCCCACATGGCTGGTAAATAGCCTACTGGCGAGCACGCCGTAACGTCAAACCAACAGACCATGCCGAGCAAATACCGTCAGCAGGTGCTTAACATTCGACGCAATTTCTTTTTCCAAGCCTTTGCCGCTGGTTTGTGCCTGTTTACCGCCGGGAATTTGTAGCGCCCCCGCCATTACTTCTTCACACAAACGCTGGGTAATTTCGGGAACCGTGTGCGTACCATCCAATACTTGCAATAAACGGCTGGAAAAATCATCGAGACTCAGGGCTTGGTGGCGAATACTCGCCACACTTTGCCAACCTTCAGCGGCTTGCAAGCGTGCCAAAGCACTGGCTTTGGGATATTCCGACCATTCGGGCTTGATTAAACAGGGGTATAAATGCCCATACACTGCACGGTAACTGTACAAGCTGAACCATTCACTCACCAATTCGCTGCGGGCATTGGCAAATTGTTTGCCACCCGCATCACGCACCCGTTCGGCAGCGCGAGCGTATAATTCGGTGAAATCCGGTGTGTAAGGGTGTACTTCCTGCAAATACAGCAAAGCGGCTTTGCTCAACGGGTGCGTCACCGTCAGTTCGGTATTATCCGGGGTCATGAAAGCCACCGGCTTGGTATTACTGAGATTTGCCTTACCCTTAAGTCGCAAATCCGCACTGTAAAAAAATCCGGTGAACACATCCACATCCACGGCACGTTCCAATGCTACATCGGCGCGGCATAACACACTTTTGCGGAAAGCCCGCATTCGCACAAAATCCATCCATTGCTCGTGCTGCAACGGGTCTTCAATATCCCCCAAGGCGGCTTGCGCTGCACCGCTCAAGGTGGTGTCGAACAAGGTGTGCAAATCGGTTTCGCACACGTATTGCAATTCATGCCGCTCAGCATCAGCAAGAAACTCGCTAAACAGAAAAGCGTTGTTTTCGCCCGCCAAATATTCGTGCAATAAATAACTGGGGTGCGAACCGAGCAAATAGGTGATTTCTTTTTGCACATAACGCTGACTATCGGCTTCAGCCCCCACCAAGGCACGCTGCAAACGCTCTAAAGCAGCAATCGCGGCATGATATTTAGCCGCTGCCCCCGTCACATGGCGGGTCGCGTGCAATAACAAGTCACGTAAACTGCCGCGCATCCGCCAACCGGGGAGTAAGTTATAACTGATGTAAGCCAGCCCATGCGGTGTCAGGCACTCTCGCGCCACCGCCAAGATTTTTTCCCGGACTACCGCAGGAACCCAGGAATACACGCCATGCGCAATAATGTAATCAAACTGCCCCAACGCGACGGGATCAATCTCCAGAATATCGCCCACCTCAAGACGAATATTTTGCAGCGGCAATTGCTCGGCAAGGCGTTGCCCAATCGCCACTTGCGCTCCCGATAACTCTATCCCTACAAATTCGCTGTGAGGCAAATGCCAGGCCATCGGGAGCAGATTGCCGCCGGTTGCCGACCCCAATTCCAGTACCCGGCATTGTTGCGGTGAAGCGGTGGGAATTCCAAATAAACGCCCTAAGGTCGCTAGATTACCGGGGTGTGTTTCAGGGAAGGGATTCGTTTCGTAAGCAAGTTCGTCGTAAAAATCGACCATAACAACAGGCTTCCTGCACTAAGCTAAGTCAATGAACCGGTAATGCTACCACCATCCTGAATTCCAGACGGGTATTACCTGCCGTTTTTAACCAAAAATTTTGCACCGCCAACTGATGCGTGGCGGTTTGCTTGAATTGCATGGTGTAAGCATCATCCACCGCCACGCCACCCAATGCCAAACGTAAAGGGGCTGACTGCCAAGCCAAGGTGCCTTCAGTCACATTCAGAATATACGCCACGCCCTCACGCCCATTCAAACGCTTTTGGGTTATCAGCGTTTTTAAGTTCTGTTGCATCACGGGGTCATCAACCGAGCTGAAATGCCCAGCGTCGCGGTATTCCAAATTTCCCAGCAAATCATACAGCAGCTCACCCGACACCTCAGGGTTAGCTGCCAGCTTGTAAGGGAACACCAACAGGGCTGCTGCTAAAAACGTCAGCATCAACCCTGTTAAAGCAATTCCTAACGCAAAATGACGGGTAATATTACGCTGCGCCGCGTACCCTCGTTGCATAGTATTTCCAACCTAATCTAACACTCGAATATTTTGATTATAGACCATAATAAGAAAAATGAATTGAAACTGAATCAAAGAGCGCAATAAAGTTCACTCACCGCGATAAGTGGTCTCCAAGTAGTGATAGACGGCGAATAAGCCCATCGCCTCTCCCCCCACCGGACGACCAGCACGCTCACGGATATTCCAAGCCATCACATCAAAATGCACCCAAGACGTCGATTTCGGCACAAACTCATTCAGGAATAATGCCGCCGTGATTGCGCCACCGTAACTCCCACCGCTATTGGTGAAATCGGCGCACCCACTTTTCAACTGATCGAAATACGGACGATGTAACGGCAGATTCCAAATCAATTCCTCAGCATCCACTGATACCGTTTGAAGCTTAGCCGCCAATGCCTTGTTATTGCTAAAAAACACTGGAATTTCCGTCCCCAGCGCCACTCGTGCCGCACCGGTTAAGGTAGCAAAATCCAGCAGCAAATCCGGTTTATGACTCACCGCATCCGCCAGCGCATCGCACAATACCAAACGCCCTTCAGCATCTGTGTTATCCACCTCCACTGACTTGCCCGCACGGGTTGCCAGAATATCACCGGGGCGGAACGCATCCCCGCCAATCGCATTATCCACTGCTGGTATCAGCACCCGTAACTGCACCGGAAGCTGCAATTGCATAATCAATCGCGCCAACCCCAGCACATGCGCAGCACCGCCCATGTCTTTTTTCATCAAGCGCATGTATTGCGACGGCTTAATGTCCAAGCCGCCGGTATCAAAACACACGCCTTTACCCACCAAAGTCACTGCCGGGTGCTCCGGTTTACCCCATTGCAACTTCAGCAAACGCGGTGCATGAGCGCTGGTACGCCCCACTGCGTGGATAGCGGGGTAATTCTGCTTCAGCAAATCATCACCAACAATCTCACTGAAATCCGCATCAAAGGTACGCGCCAATTGCGCGACAGCAGCGGACAAATGCTCTGGCATCATGTGATTCGCGGGTTGATTCACCAAATCCCGCACCAACGCCACCGCTTGCACAAAGGCTTTGGCTCGCGCTTGCTGATCTTCCACGAACAATACCGGGCGGGCTGTATTATCCGGCTTGGTGTAATACTCAAAGCGGTAATAGCCCAACCCCCAACCAATGCTGGCTTGCAAGCGCTCGTCTGCCGACCAATCACACGCCAAATGGTAATGGCCGCGTGGCAATTTGTTAGGCAATGCCGCCAGCGCCCAACGTACCCCCTCATCAGCGTTATAACCCACCAGCACCTTACTGATACCGCCTTGCCCATCCGGGACCAAGCAAATCTGCCCAGATTTAGCCTTAAAATCGTGCAATTGCGCCCATTGCCGTTCAGCCGCAGACAACGTGGCGCTAAACGCCTCCCACGCTGTTGGCAATAACGGATGAATCGCCACCGAATGCGCCGGTTTTTCGTGTGTAAACATCAACTTTCCCCTGATTCCTAACGCTTACAGCCATCCCACCAGCACGGCGTACTGTTGATAAAGCTCAGTAATGCCTGGTATTTCGGTGCTTGGCTGGTTGGTTGGGTAATGTATTCTTTCGTACCCCACGGGCCGTGCTTATTGAAAGTACGTGGCGCGGTGTAATGCATCATCAACGTGCCGCCTTCAGCTTTCCAGCCATTCAAGAATTGATCATAAATGCCACGCATCCGAGGATCACGATTGGCGGCAAACAACAGCGGATTAGGGAACTCATCATCCGTTTTGGTATGGAAATCTGCCAAACCTTGCCCGGCTTCATACGCCATTAATTCAAGACCGTATTTATCGGTAATGGCTTTTTGCATCCGAATATAGCCCATCACTTTATCGTGTGAATAACGGTATACCGGGTTAGTAATCAAACCGAGCGCATCATCCACGCTTTTAATGGTACGCACTTCGGCGTGTCCACCAAAGACATACGGGCCAATCGCGAACGCATCCGCGTGTTTGTAAGCATCCTTGTGGCTCAAGACAATCTCGGTCAGCTTATCGTTCACTGTCCAACCTGACAGAATCCGCACCAAACGCTGCGAACCACCAAAAACGCTTTCCCAAATATTGAAAATCTCTACCGAACGCTGTGAATAATACCGCCAGCCAGCGCGGTGAGCGTGCGAATCCAACCCCAGTTTCAACCCCATATCAATCATGTGGTTGCCTTGGGTGAAAATGGTATTCCAAGTTTCGTTGCTGTATTCGATGTGTGGCTTCAAATTGCCATTCAAATGTTGTTTCACATAAGTGGCAAATTCGCGCACATAATTATCATCAGCGGCATGTGGCAAGGTAAACCACGGGTCAGCATTTAAACGATTGGCAAGTTCAACCTGAATTTCCAACGGCGCACCGCGTGAACCCTCTTTGCCACCCCACGTGGCTTTGCCCAAGGTATTGCGATCTGACCAACTGCGGTCGGTGCTACGGGTAACGCCACTCATGTTCATGAAGCGGATCGAGCGGAAATCCTTCATGAATGCCATAAAATCGGGGTTAAAAATAATGTTGTCTGCATGTTCCACAAACGCTTTAAAATCCCCACACGCAGCAGCGGAAGCCACGCGCTGGAAAGGATTACTCGCACAAATCCCACCCGGTGGCAGAATACGGATATTGCGTAAATAATTCTGCGGATTGCTACGCAAAATCAATAATGAAGCATTCAACATGCCATCATTACCGGCGGCAATCGTGATAGTGTCGTAACCCGCATTGCGTTGCAGCAAGGTGGCATCATTCATGTACTGAATTTCACCTTCGCCGTCATACAGCACGGTATACGTGCCTTCAGGAATAACCGCCGCTGGCAAATTGGAAAGGAAACGTGTCCCCGCTTGCCCACCGTTCAGATTGGCAGGCCAACCGTTCGCATCATACGTAATATTGCCTTTAGTTAACCAAGGGCTGGCTTCCTCAAATGGCATCGCCGCCCGCATGAGGTCGATAAAGGGCATACTGGCATCACTTTCCATAATCTCGTTGGTATTCGTGCCCACTGGAGACGCCGAATTATTAGTGGAAAATGCGCTTTTCGCCACAGACAGAGAAGTAGGTCCCGTTGTCACTGCTTTGCCGCCGGTGGTTGCACCGCAGCCAGTTATACCCAGTGACAACACGCCACCCATAATCACCAATCGGGTCAGTTTCGCCAGCATATTGAGTCCTTTTCGTCGATTATTGCTTGTGATTTACCGTTTGCAACGAAGTCTAGCACGGGGTTTGCACTCGATGCGACGAATATGCTTTGCCTGCATGATGCACACCCATTACAATTGCGCCCTCATTATAGCTTTAACCTTTTATTGGAGTACCCCGCATGGCAATCGAGCAAACCATTTCCATTATCAAACCTGACGCAGTCGCTAAAAACGTCATCGGTCAAATCTACAGCCGTTTTGAAAACGCTGGTCTGAAGATCGTCGCCGCTAAAATGGTTCACCTGAGCAAAGAGCGCGCTGAAGGCTTCTACGCGGTACACAAAGAGCGCCCTTTCTTTGGTGATCTGGTCGCGTTCATGACCTCTGGTCCGGTAATGGTACAAGTATTGGAAGGCGAAAACGCTGTCACTAAAAACCGCGAATTGATGGGTGCAACTAACCCTAAGAATGCCGACGCTGGTACAATCCGTGCAGACTTCGCTGATTCCATTGATGAAAATGCCGTACACGGCTCTGACAGCGCAGAAAATGCCGCGATTGAAATCGCTTACTTCTTCGGTACAGACGGTCTGTGCCCACGCACTCGTTAATTTGTCTCTTTGCCCTCACCCCTTGCGGGGGAGGGTTGGGAGGGGGGAATGATCACATTGTCTGACACTGTTAAAAAAGTCAATCTGCTGGATTTTAGCCATGAAGGGCTGAAAGCGTATTTCACCTCCATCGGTGAAAAGCCGTTTCGTGCCACCCAAATCATCAAATGGCTGCACCAGCTCAATGTCGACAGTGTTGACCAGATGACCAATATCAGCAAACCGTTGCGCCAATTCTTAACGGATAATGCCGTGATTCGCGCCCCGGAAATCGTGATGGATCAACAATCCGCCGATGGCACCCACAAGTGGTTGCTGCGGCTGGAAGATGGCAATGCCATTGAAACCGTATTCATTCCCGAAGACGACCGGGGAACGCTGTGCATTTCCTCGCAAGTCGGTTGTGCGCTGGATTGCACCTTCTGTTCCACCGCCCGCCAAGGTTTCAACCGCAATTTAACGACGGCGGAAATCATCGGGCAATTGTGGGTTGCCAAACGTACCCTGCAAGCTGACCCCAAAGGCGCTCGCGTCGTCAGCAATGTGGTGATGATGGGCATGGGCGAACCCTTGCTGAATTTCGATAACGTCATCAATGCCTTGCGCCTGATGATGGATGATAATGCTTACGGTCTAAGCAAACGCCGCGTCACCCTCAGCACCTCTGGCGTATTGCCTGCGCTGGATCGCTTAGCCGATACGCTGGATGTCTCGCTCGCTGTTTCCTTGCACGCACCGAATGACGAATTGCGTGACCAACTGGTGCCGTTGAACCGCAAATACCCGATCAAGGACTTGCTCGCCATGTGCCGCCAGTTCTTGGAAAAAAAGACCACCGAACGCAATCACATTACCTGGGAATACGTGATGCTGGATGGCATCAACGACCGCGACGAACATGCCGTTCAACTCGCCAAAATACTCAAGGGCATCCCCTCGAAAATCAACCTGATTCCGTTCAACCCGTTCCCCGAAACGCGCTATAAACGGTCTAGTAACAATCGCATACACCGTTTCCGTGATATTTTGGCGGAAGCAGGTTATACTGTCATCACCAGAAAAACACGGGGTGATGACATTGACGCTGCTTGCGGGCAACTTGCAGGTCAGGTCAATGACAAAAGCCGCCGAGAGATACATTTCGCACGCATCGAACGGTCATAAAAATAGCAATGAAAACAATAAAATATGCATTGTTTGCAATGTTGATTAGCAGCATGAGCGCCTGCTCCAGTACAACATCCAGCACAGACGAAAAAACCGGTAGCTATTACACCCAACTAGGTGTTGGGTACTTGCAAAAGGGGCGTCTGGATTTAGCCAGCCTGAATCTGGAAAAAGCTGTAGCGCGAGATTCCGACTCGGCACCGGCTCATCATTATTACGCCCTGCTCCAAGAACGCTTAAAGGATGACGCGAAGGCAAATAAGCATTTCCGCAAAGCTCTCAGCATTACGCCCAACGATCCTGACCTACTGAATAACTATGGCTCACACCTGTGCCACACGCAACAGTATGCCGCTGCGGAAACAGCTTTTCTCAAGGCGCTCCGTGATCCGCTCTATAAAACCCCGGAGTTTGCCTATACTAATGCGGGCATCTGCACCAAAAAAGCAGGTAATAGAGCGCAAGCGGAAACGTATTTCCGTCAGGCACTGGAAAAAAATCCCCGCTTCTCGGAAGCACTCTACCAGATGGCTAGATTGCACCATGAAAAAGGTGAACCAGCCAAGGCAGAAGCATTTATTTACCGCTATAATGAAGTGGCATCGGCAACGCCGGATAGTTTGCTGCTGTGTTATCAAGTGCAAACAAATTTAAATGAACCAGACAAAGCGGAAGCCTGTGCCACCACATTGCGGGAAAAATTCCCCGATAGCAGCGCTGCCAGCCAAATTGATTGATTAAACTGGAGGACACGTGACAGAGACAGCCCACTCAGTCGAAGAAAGGACATCTTCTGCGGTGCAACCCGGCGACCTGACCGCACTGTTGGTAGAATGCCGTGCAAAAGCGGGGCTTGACCGCGAACAGGCAGCGGAAGAATTGCACCTGTCCCCTCATATTATTAAAGCATTGGAACAGGAAGACTTTGCCCACTTACCCGAACCGCCTTATGTCCGGGGCTATTTGCGTGGCTATTCCAAACTGGCAGATATTGACGCCAAAGAACTGATTCGCACTTATGAAGCCCTGCGTGGTGCTAAACCTGATGAAATTGCCCATCATTTCGCACCCGCCAGACCGCTCAATAAAGTGGCTCAGCCCATGATGTCAAACTCCACCCTGAAATTCATCGGGTTTGGAGCATTGGTACTATTATTGGGGCTATTTTCCATGATTCCGGGTGTGCGCGAATGGGCAAACCATACTTGGTCATCGTTCTCGGCACAAACCGACCAAACCGATGTACAACAACGCCCTCCGTCTGCGATGGAAGCTTACGTTGCACAAAAAGAAGCATTGGAACGTGAAAAAGCTGCTGCAGAACAGCAAGCCCAGCAAACGGTAACACCGGCATCCAGCACACCAGCGCCGGAACCAGCACCTGACGTGGTAGCAACCGCGCCAAGCGATCAAACCAGTCAGAACACTGCTACGCCCGCAACACCTACACCTGAAGCCGCAGCCACTAGCACCCAAGATACCGCAACGCCAACCAATACCACAGCGACTGAAACAACCGCAGTAACGCCCACTCCGGCAACAACCCCTGTAGCACTGGCACCAAACACCACAGAAACGCCCACGGTTGCTAGGTCAGAAACACCCGTTACACCATCAGCGACACCGACCGATACCGCAGCGCCCCCAACGGATGCCACTACGCCGCCCGTCGCTGGTGAAATCAGCATCAAAATGGAGTTCGCTGAAGAAGTCTGGATGCAAATCAAAGGTGATGACAAAAAGACCCTGTTTGAGTCCCTCAACACGGCTGGCAATATCAAAGAGTTCAAAGCAACACCGCCACTGAATGTCAAAGTCGGCAATGCGCCAGGCGTTAAAATTTTCGTTAATGGTCAGCCGTTTGATTTGACTGAACACACCAAAGGCAGCGTTGCCCGTTTCCGAGTCGAGTAAGCATGAGCAAAAATATCCAATCTATCCGGGGAATGAATGACATTCTCCCGGATGCTACCCCCGCATGGCAGTATATTGAAAGCATTGCCCGCACCCTTCTGAACCGGTACGGCTACAGCGAGATCCGTATGCCGATCCTTGAGCAAACGGATTTGTTTTCCCGTGCTGTTGGCGCAGTGACTGATATTGTCGAAAAGGAAATGTATACCTTTAACGACCGTAATGATGACAGCCTAAGCTTACGCCCTGAAGGCACGGCTGGTTGTATTCGCGCCGGAATCCAACACGGGCTGCTGCATAATCAGCAACAACGCCTGTGGTATACCGGCCCGATGTTCCGTCACGAACGCCCTCAAAAAGGTCGTTACCGTCAATTTCATCAAATTGGCGTGGAAGCTTTCGGAATGCCGGGGCCGGACATTGACGCTGAACTCATCGCCATCACCGCACGGCTATGGAAAACCCTTGGCTTACGTAACCTGCGTCTGGAATTGAACACGCTGGGTACACCCGAATGCCGTCACATCTACCGCGAGTTACTGGTGGAGTATTTCACCGCGCATTACGATGTACTTGATGAGGATTCCAAACGCCGCCTGCACACCAACCCGTTACGGATTTTGGATACCAAAAATCCTGACTTGAAGGAAATCGTAGCCGCAGCACCCAGCTTACACGATCATCTGGATGCGGTTTCGCGCGAACACTTTGCGACCCTGCGCTCCTTACTGGATAGCATGGGCATTGCCTACGAAGTCAACCCACGCTTGGTACGCGGGCTGGATTACTACACCCACATGGTATTTGAATGGGTGACAGATGATCTCGGCGCACAAAGCACGGTCTGTGCCGGTGGGCGTTACGACGGCTTGGTGGAACAATTAGGCGGCAAACCCACCCCCGGCGTGGGCTTCGGCATGGGCTTGGAACGCCTGATTCTCTTGCTGGAAACGCAAGGCATTGCCCCACCCGTCACTACCCCCGATGTTTATTTGATCATGGCAGGCACAGCCGCGATTCAAACTGGGTTGACACTGGCAGAAACCTTGCGTGATGCCCTGCCCGATTTGCGTCTGATCAGCAATGGTGGCGAAGGCAGTTTCAAAACCCAAATGAAGCGGGCTGACAAATCTTCCGCCAGTTTTGCCCTGATTCTGGGGGAAAATGAGGTGGAACGTGGCGAAATCGGTCTCAAACCCTTGCGTGACGGCGGTGAGCAGATTACGCTCCCGCTCAGCCAAGTGGCACAACACCTTGCCGTTTTGCTTGAAAAAACACAATAAATGTTAACTTAACTCAATAATTCAGGGGCAAACTGATGTCTGATTACAAAACCGATGATGAAAAAGTCGAAGAACTCAAAGCCTGGTGGAAAGACAATGGCACATCCATCATAGCCGGTATCGCACTGGCAATTGGCGGTTTATTCGGCTGGCAGTATTGGAAAGACTACCAAGAAACCACGGCGGCGGAAGCATCGGCGCTGTACGCCAAAGTCGAAAAAGCCAGTGAAACCTCATTGGAACAAGCGCAGCCAGACATCCAAGCCTTACAAAGCGGCTATGCCTCCACGCCGTATGCCGCGATTGCCAGCATGAAAGCCGCACAGCAATACGCTGAAAAAGGCGAGTACGAACCGGCAGCCACCGCATTGCGCTGGGTCGTCGACAATAGCAAGGAAGCGGACTTCAAGCATCTTGCCAATATCCGCCTCGCCCGCGTGTTGCTTGCCATGAAAAAAGTGGACGAAGCGCAAACACTCATTACTCAAACCTACCCTGAGGCGTATCAGGCACTGATCGAAGAGCTGAAAGGTGATATTTACGTTGCCCAAAACAAACTCACCGAAGCACGGGCGGCTTATGACAAAGCCATGCTCGGCGCGGCAGGCGGTTCTGGCGAATTCATCAAGCTGAAACGTGACAACCTCGGTGAGGGAACATAACAAGGATCTTATGAAACACATTAGCGTCGCCCTGCTCGTTGCTGCTGCCTTATCAGGTTGTGGCACCTTATCGCAAATGACGACAGCGGTTATTCCTGCCAAAACGGAAAACCCGCCCAAGGCATTAAAGGAAATCAAAGCCAGTGCCACCGTGCGCACCTTATGGCAAGTCAGTACAGGTAGTGGCAGCGGCAAAGATTATGTGCGCATCCATCCCTCGGTAGATGATGACGCGGTATTAGTGGCGGGCGGACGTTCGGCAAGTGCCTGGAGCAAAACCAACGGTGGGCGCATTTGGCAAACCAACCTTGATGGCGACGTAACCGGTGGGGTCAGCGGCGGCGCAGGCAGCGTATTCCTCGGCACGGGTAATGGCAATGCCATTGCCTTAGAGCGGCAGACCGGTAAAATTCTCTGGTCCACGCCCTTGGGCAGCGAAGTATTGGCGGCATCAGCGCCTAATAACGGTGTCGTGGTATTCCGCACCAGCAATGGCGGTTTACACGGTCTTTCCACGCAAAACGGGCAAATTCTCTGGCGAGATGGGCGTAAAAACCCGACACTTTCCCTGCGTGGCGCCAGCACCCCGATTGTCGTGGGCGGCATGGTCATCGCCGGTTTTGACAATGGCGTCGTCACGGCTTTCGACATGCAAAGCGGCAAAGGGCTGTGGGAAGTTACCCTGTCCGTGCCACGCGGCAGCAGCGATCTTGACCGCATGACGGACGTGGATGGCGAGATGAAAGCCTTGGGCGAAGCGCTATTTGCCGCGAGTTACAACGGGCGGATTGCAGGCATCAATATGCGTGACGGCACTGTCGCGTGGGCAGCACCCTACTCCAGCTATACCGGCGTGGATGCTGACCCGAATGGCTTGTATACCAGCAGTGACGCGGGCGATCTGTGGAAACTGGAACCACTTTCCGGCAACCCGGTGTGGAAAATGGATGACCTGCAACGTCGCCAACCCACTGCGCCAGCGCTACTGGGGCAATACCTCGTCATCGGTGATTACCAAGGCTACTTGCATTGGATCAATACCAGCAACGGGCAAATCGCCGCACGCACCCAAGGCGACAAAACCGGCTACACCGTCGCCCCCGTCAAAGATGGCAATACCGTTTACACCTTAGGGAAAAGTGGCTTACTCTCGGCTTTCAGCATCCAATAAGCTACAGGCAAACCCGAATCAGGTGCGCAATATCGGTATCGGTTAGCGCAATCGGGTTGGTTTTCATGCTGGAACCGCGTGAATGGGCGACGATTTTCGGAATATCGGCTTCCGTAACCCCAAAATCAGCCAAGCGCGGCAAGTGCAGTTTATGCGCCCAAGTGCTCAGGGTATGCACCAAAAATACCCGCGCCCCAACCGGATCAACATGGCTGCGCCCCCGGAATAATTTGCCGATCGTGGTGTACTTGTCCAATGCGGGATTATCGGGTTCGTTGGCCTCCATCAGGTCAATGTTTAAGCGCGTGGCTTCAGCAACCAACATGCCACAACCAACCCCGTGACCAATCGGGTGAAACGCGCCCAGCGGAGCCACCACACCATGCACCGATCCCAGCCCCGTTTGTGCCAAACACATACCCGATAGCAGCGCAGCGTAAGCCATTTTGCCGCGAGCCACGCTATCGCTTGGGTCATTATAAAAAGCCAGCAAACTATCGCGCACCGCTTCCATGCCCGACAAAGCTAACGCATCGGTCAACGGATTTGCGCGGGTAGACACATAAGCTTCCATCAACTGGGTGAACGCATCCATGCCATTGGCAGCAATTTGTGCGAGTGGGCAGGTTGCCAGCAGATCGGGGTCAATGATGGCATATTCAGCGACCAAACGCTCATCCCGAAACGATTTCTTGAAACCGTGTTCGCCCTGTACCGACAGTACCGCGTTTTTAGTGGCTTCTGAACCCGTTCCAGCCGTGGTAGGCACAGCGATGAACGGCGTGGCAGGGCCTTGATAAGGCAATTCCGGGCCAACACCTTCGAGATGATCCATCACCGAATTGCCCGGTTTGAGCAGCCCCGCCACCGCTTTGGCAGCATCCAAAGGGCTACCGCCGCCAATCCCAATGACCGCATCAAACCCCATATCCGGCAAAGCATTGCAGGCAGCGACGGTGGCATCCACCCATTGCGGGGAGGGTTCTTGTGTCACCCGCCGAATTTCCCAGCTAAAACCAGCCGTTTGCAAGTCGTGAAACAACACCCCGGCAGCCACAGAATCCGTGAAGGAACCAGCCCCGGTGATAATCAGCAAGCGTTTACCGTATTGCGCGGCAATAGCAGGCAGCTTACGGATAGCACCCGCGCCGAATTCAATACGCGGCAGGCGGGCGATGGCAAAAGGGACAAGCGTCAAACTCAAAATCCTACCTCTTCGGCGCGTAAATATCTGTACAAGTCCCCTCGGCGACTTCCGAAGCAAAGTTCAGCGTCTCAGAAAGCGTCGGATGCGGGTGAATCGTCAAACTCATGTCGTGCGCATCCGCCCCCATTTCCAAGGCTAGCACCGCCTCGGCAATCAGCTCACCGGCATTCTTGCCCGCAATGCCCGCGCCAATCAGTTGCCCGGTTGCCTTATCAAACAGCACTTTGGTAATCCCGTTGCTGGCATCCATCGCCAACGCCCGCCCACTTGCTGCCCAAGGGAATGCGCCTTTTTCATAGGCAATTCCTTCCGCCGTGCACTGCTCTTCGGTCTTGCCCATCCACGCCACTTCCGGGCTAGTGTAGGCAACTGACGGAATGGTTTTCGCATCGAAATAAGCTTTATGCCCTGCAATCACCTCCGCCGCGACCTTGCCCTCGTGCGTGGCCTTGTGTGCCAGCATCGGCTGTCCCACAATGTCACCAATTGCAAAAATGTGCGGCACATTGGTACGCATCTGATTATCCACCGGAATAAAGCCGCGTGTATCCGCAAATACCCCCGCCTTACCCGCGTCAATCAGCCCACCATTCGGCGAACGCCCAATTGCCACCAACACCCGATCAAACGTATCCGTCGCAGGCGCACCTTTGCCCTCAAACGCACACACCAAACCCTCCGCCGTCGGCGTAATCGCCGTGACTTTGGTATTCAGGTAAATGTTCTCGTACATCCCCTTAATCTGGTTGTGCAAGGGCTTCACAATGTCACGATCCGCACCGGGCATCAGACCGGGTGAGAGTTCCACCACGGTAATTTTCGCACCGAGCGCGTGATAAACCGTTGCCATTTCCAACCCGATAATCCCACCACCGACCACCAGCATCCGCTTGGGGATTTCTGGCAATTCCAGCGCGTCGGTGGAATCCATCACCCGTGGATCGTCCCACGGAATAAACGGCAATTTCGTGACCCGCGAACCGGCGGCAATAATGCAATTCGCAAACTTGATGGTTTGCTTGCTGCCATCGTCAGCGGTCACTTCAATGGTATACGCCGAGGTGAAACGCCCGTAGCCTTGCACGATTTGCACTTTGCGCTGCTTCGCCAGCCCCTTCAGACCCACGGTCAGCTTGCCAACCACATCGCTTTTGTGCGCCCGCACGGCATCAAGGTCGATGTCCGGCTCGCCGAATTTCACCCCATGCTTGGCAAACTCTTTCGCCTCATTGATCACTTCCGCCGTGTGCAATAACGCTTTGGAGGGGATGCAACCGACATTGAGGCATACGCCACCAATGTTGGGGTAACGTTCGATCAGCACCACTTTTTTGCCAAGATCAGCAGCGCGGAACGCAGCGGTGTAACCGCCGGGGCCAGAGCCTAGGACGACGAGTTCGGTTTCAATCGAAGCCCCCCCCATCCCTAGCCCTTCCCCCGCAAGGGGTGAAGGGGACAAGATGGAAGAATTGGACGGAGTGCCTCTTGCTCCTTCCCCCCCTGCGGGGGAAGGCTGGGATGGGGGGGATTCTTCCGCCTCTACCACTTCCAACATCAGCAACGCCGACCCTTCCGACACCCGATCCCCGACCTTCACCAACATCTGCTTAATCGTGCCAGCGACGGGGCTAGGAATTTCCATCGACGATTTATCAGACTCAATCGTAATCAGCGAATCTTCCACGTCAATCTGGAAACCAGCATCGACCAACACTTCAATGATTTCAACGTCTTTAAAGCTGCCAATGTCAGGGACTTTGACTTCGATAATTTTGCTCATACCAGCAACCTCCGAATATCACCCAGCATTTTGGCAAGGTAAGTGGTGAAACGTGCGCCATCCGCGCCATCAATCACGCGATGGTCATACGACAGCGACAGCGGCAACATCAAGCGCGGCGCGAATTCCTTACCGTTCCAAATCGGCTGAATGTCGGACTTGGACACGCCCAAAATCGCCACTTCCGGCGCATTCACAATCGGGGTAAATTTCGTGCCGCCAATCCCGCCGAGGCTGGAAATCGAGAAGCAACCACCCTGCATATCCGCCGGTTTCAGCTTCTTGTCACGCGCCTTCGCCGACATTTCTTTCAGCTCTTCGGAAAGCTGCATAATCGACTTTTTGTCCACATCACGGAACACGGGCACAACCAGTCCATCCGGCGTATCCACCGCCACGCCGACGTTGTAATAGCTTTTGCGGATCAGGTTTTCACCCTTCGCATCCAGCGAGGAATTGAAGCGTGGGTAAGCCTTCAAGCCAGCCACCACCGCTTTCATAATGAACACCAGCGGGGTAATTTTCAGCCCAGATTTGGCGTTTTCCTCATTCAACTGCTTGCGGAAGGCTTCCAAATCGGTGATGTCCGCTTGATCAAACTGCGTGACGTGCGGAATGTGTACCCAGTTGCGGTGCAAGAATTCGCCGGTCAGCTTATTGATGCGCGACAACGGCACGGTTTCGATTGCACCCCATTGGCTGAAGTCGATGTCCGGCATTGGCGCAACGCCCAGCGTATTGCCAGAATTTGCACTTTTGCCCGGCACGCCGCCCATGCTCATCACATCCTTGATGTACGCTTTTACGTCATCTTGGGTAATGCGCCCCTTGCGACCAGAGCCAGTGACCTTGTTCAGATCAGCACCGAGTTCGCGGGCAAACTTGCGTACAGACGGGGTGGCGTAGGCTTTGCTGAAGTCGAGTTTGGGAGAAGCAGGTGCGGGTACTGACTGTGGAGATGCTGCTGGTTTTGGCTTAGAAGAGAAATCCTCCCCCGCCCCCTCCTTTTTCAAAGGAGGGGAGTTTTGAGCTTCCCCCTTTGCAAAAGGGGGACTGAGGGGGATTTTCTCTTCCACCTCCATCATCACCATCAAACTCCCCTCCGAAATCCGATCCCCTACCTTCACCTTCAGCTCTTTAATGACCCCCGCGACCGGCGACGGAATTTCCATCGACGATTTGTCGGATTCAATCGTGATCAACGAGTCTTCCACCGCGATGGTATCGCCAACATTCACCAATACTTCGATGATTTCAACATCTTTAAAGCTGCCAATGTCTGGCACTAAAACTGCTTGGATTGCCATGATCGCGCTCCTTATGCCAGACGTGGGTTAGGTTTTTCAGGGTTGATGCCGTATTTTTCCATCGCCTTCACCAGATCAGCGGCTGGTAAGGATTTTTCATCCACCAACGCTTTCAATGCAGCAATCACGATGTAATGACGGTTCACCTCGAAATGTTTACGCAATTGCGCACGGGTATCGCTGCGCCCAAAACCGTCTGTTCCCAGCACGGTGAATGGCATCGGTAGCCATGCACGAATCTGGTCAGGGTATTGACGGATGTAGTCGGTCGCAGCAATCGCAGGGCCACGTTGACCTTTCATCGCTTGCGTCACATACGGTACTTTCGCGTCGTCTAGCGGATGCAACATATTCCAGCGGTCACAATCACGTGCTTCGCGAGCGATTTCATTGAAACTGGTCACGCTCCACACATTCGCATCCACGCCCCATTCCTTGTCGAGCATTTCCGCCGCTGCAATCACTTCGCGCAAGATCGTGCCTGAACCCATCAGTTGCACTTTTTTGCGCTTTTTGCCGCCGCCGCTGAATAAGTACATGCCTTTGACAATGCCGTCTTCACAACCGGCTGGCATCGCGGGATGCGTGTAGTTTTCATTCATCGCAGTGATGTAGTAGTACACATCTTCCTGATCCTGATACATGCGTTTCAGACCATTTTGCACTATCACCGCCAACTCATAAGAGAAGGTTGGGTCGTAAGACAAGCAGTTCGGAATCAAACCCGCCTGAATCAAACCATGCCCATCCTGATGTTGCAAACCTTCGCCCGCCAGCGTGGTTCTACCGGCAGTGCCACCGATCAAGAAGCCACGCGCGCGGGAATCACCCGCTGCCCACGCCAAGTCACCAATGCGTTGGAAACCGAACATCGAGTAGTAAATGTAGAACGGCACCATATTCACGCCGTGAGTACTGTACGCCGTTGCTGCCGCAATCCATGACGAAAACGCGCCCGCTTCGTTGATACCCTCTTCCAAGATCTGTCCGGTTTTATCCTCTTTGTAGAACATGACCTGATCTTTATCTTGCGGCTCGTACAATTGCCCGACCGAGGAATAAATACCTAATTGGCGGAACAGACCTTCCATGCCGAAGGTACGCGCCTCATCCGGCACGATCGGCACAATGTTTCTGCCAATGTTTTTGTCACGCGCCAACAAGATCAGCAAGCGCACGAAGACCATCGTGGTGGACATTTCACGCTCGCCGGTGCTTTCCAACAGTGATTGGAAAATCGCAAGATCCGGCACTTTCAGCGGGGTAGCGTGCGTTTGGCGTTGTGGCAGGAAACCACCGAGTGCTTTACGACGCTCCAGCAAATACTGCATTTCTTCGCCATTGGGGTCAGGACGGTAGTATTTGGCGGCTGCCGCATCTTCATCACTCAACGGGATGCTGAAGCGGTTTTTGTAAGCAATCATTTCCTCGCCAGACAATTTCTTTTGCGAGTGGGTACGGTTTTGCCCTTCGCCTGCTGAACCCATCCCGTAACCTTTCACGGTATGCGCAAGAATAACCGTTGGCTGTCCGGTATGATTGACTGCCGCGTGATAAGCCGCGTAAACCTTGTGCGGATCGTGACCACCACGGTTTAAACGCCAGATGTCTGCGTCGCTCATTTTCGCGACCATTTCTTTCAGCTCAGGGTATTTGCCGAAGAAGTTTTCGCGCACGTATTTGCCGTCTTTGGATTTGTAGTTTTGGTATTCGCCATCAACAGCCTCCATCATGCGGGCTTTGAGCAAGCCGTCCTTGTCTTTGGCAAGCAGCGGATCCCAATACGAACCCCACAGCACTTTGATGACATTCCAACCTGCGCCACGGAATACCGCTTCGAGTTCCTGCACGATTTTGCCGTTGCCGCGTACCGGGCCATCCAGACGTTGCAGGTTACAGTTAACCACCCACACGAGGTTATCGAGTTTTTCGCGCCCACCGAGAGAAATCGCACCAAGGGTTTCCGGCTCATCGGTTTCGCCATCGCCAACGAACGCCCACACCTTACGGTTAGCGGTTTCCGCCAATTTGCGGTCTTGCAGGTATTTCATGAAACGTGCTTGGTAAATCGACTTAATCGGCCCCAAGCCCATTGAAACCGTAGGGAATTGCCAGTAATCCGGCATCAACCAAGGGTGCGGATACGACGATAAACCACCGCCATCGACTTCCTGACGGAAATTGTCCAATTCGGCTTCGGTAAAACGCCCTTCGAGGAAAGAACGCGCATACATACCAGGTGCTGCATGACCTTGGAAATACAGTAAGTCGCCGCCGTGTTGTGGGGAAGGCGCGTGCCAGAAATGGTTCATGCCCACATCGTATAACGTAGCAGCGGAGGCGAAGGTGGCAATATGCCCGCCCAGTTCCGGGCTTTCGCGGTTAGCGCGTACCACCATTGCCGCTGCATTCCAGCGAATATAGGAGCGCAAACGGGCTTCAATCGCCGATTTGCCGGGGGTATAGCTTTCTTTATGCGGCGGGATTGTATTGATGTAGGCGGTGTTAGCCGAGTATGGCAGGTTGGCTCCGTTTTGACGGGCAGTGGCGATCAGCTCTTCCAGCAAAAAGTGGGCACGTTCCACACCTTCGGCTTCGATAACGGCTTCAAGTGATTCAGTCCACTCTTTGGTTTCTTGTAAATCAATATCTTGCATGGAATTATGCATTGTCTATCCTCTTTGTTCCAGCGGTAAGTCTGGATCACCAAATGGTAACGCACCCAGATGGACAGGA
>JBEUIR010000007.1:0-22630 GCA_040415395.1 Candidatus Thiothrix namsaraevi | reverse complement strand
CTTGGCCTCCGACTTATTACGGGATTATTTTTAGCATCATCTACGGTTGTTTGAGTCGATTTTTCCGTAGCCTGCTTCGCTTCATCATCAGCTTTTTCAGCTTTGTCACACCCAACAGTTATAAGCGATACAGCTAACAATAATCCCGTAATGGTTAAGGTTGATTTCATCATTTAGTCTCCTTTTAAAATAAGCGAACGTTGAATGCGCTTAGTAAATCAGGAATATTGTCTTGAGCAAATAAAAACAGTTAAGAACAAGGTTATTTCAACTGTCCTTTTAACTGGGGCGAATAATCTGTCCAGTACGCCCGTCACGAATTTGGGTTGGTTGTAATTGACCACCCAAGGGCGCATCCAAAACAAACCCTAATTGTTGGTCAAATTGCTGGAGGATTTCTGTCACGCTGCGGGCAGGTTCTTGCCCATTCAGGTTGGCACTGGTGGAAATAAGCGGATGCCCCAGACATTGGCACAATTCCCGGCAAACAGGATGCGCTGTGACCCGCACCGCCAGTGTGTCATGTTCACCCCGAATCAGCGGGGAAACCTCAGGGCGTACTGGTAACAACCAAGTCACTGCCCCCGGCCAAGTTGGCAAAATTTGTTGCAGTAACGCTGCTTCGAGCGGTAATAACCAGGGAGCAAGCTGTTGCAAATCGGCAGCGATCAGAATCAACCCTTTGTGTGCAGGGCGTTGTTTAAGCGTCAGAATACGCTGTACAGCCTCAAGATTGGCAGGGTCACAGCCTAAGCCAAACACAGCCTCTGTTGGGTAAGCAATAACCTTACCCTGTTGCACGGCCTGACAGGCAACAGCAATCTCATGACCAACAACACTCATCACAACCTTTCTCCTAACCAATACACTTAACAGTATTCAGGGGCAGAATCCGCCACTGAATACCGCATTTTGCAGAGCACGCTAGTATTTTTGTAGGAAACCTTTTTGCTTGAAGGTTATTGCTCAACCGAAGAAAGTGTTGACCGCTGCATCCAAGGTATCGCGCATATCCGGGTCATCGGTTAATGGGCGCACCAGCGTCATGGAACACGCTGCCAGCGGATTCACCCCTTTTACAATCAACTGCCCAGCGTATACCAGCAAGCGGGTGGAAATACCTTCATCTAAGCCGTGACCTTTGAGGTTACGTGCACGGTGGGCAATTTGTACCAGCTTTTCCGCCGTTTTGGTATCCACGCCGGTTTCACGCGCTACGATGTCGGTTTCGATCGTCGCTTCCGGGTAGTCGAAATCCAGTGCCGCAAAACGCTGTTTGGTGGATTGTTTCAAATCCTTCATCAGGCTTTGGTAGCCGGGGTTGTAGGAAATCACTATTTGGAAATCGGGGTGAGCTTCGACCATTTCACCTTTTTTATCCAGCGGCAACTGGCGGCGATGGTCGGTGAGTGGGTGGATAACCACAGTGGTATCCTGACGCGCTTCCACGATTTCATCCAAATAGCAAATCGCACCCATACGTGCCGCCAGCGTTAGCGGGCCGTCTTGCCACTTCGTGCCGTCTTTGTCCAAAAGGAAACGCCCGACCAAATCAGAGGCGGTCATGTCTTCGTTACAAGCCACAGTAATCAGTGGTCGTCCCAAGCGGTATGCCATGTATTCCACAAAGCGGGACTTGCCACAACCTGTCGGACCTTTCAGCATGACCGGCATCCGCGCACTGTATGCCGCATCAAATAACTCCACCTCATTGGCGACAGAGCGATAAAACGGCTCACGTTTGATAGTGTATTGTTCAGCTTGAAAACTCATCACACTTATTCCTCAAATTCAAAAATAATTATACGCAATGCATCGTGGCATCCGTTGAATACATCACCAGCGCGTAATGCTGTTTGTACTCGCGGTTTATGTGTTCCACCACCCGCTGGGCAACCTCGGCATCACAGACAATATCGAATTTGATATTGCTCTCTTTTGTCCATGCACCACCGCGCCGCCCATGTCGACCCGCGCCACGGGCATCCGTTACCGTATAGCCGCTCGCCCCTAAACGGGGCAATTCCTCTTGCAGGAAAGATTCCAGCATGGATTCACACACAATTGTCAGCAACCGTTGATTTTGCTCAGGCACGTTTTACGCTCCAGTCTGATGGATGGTTTGTGCCATCCAGTAATACAGGGGGATTCCTATCAGGATATTGAACGGAAAGGTTACACCCAGTGCCGCACCGATAGATAATCCGGGGTTCGCCTCAGGGACTGCAATCCGCATCGCGGCAGGTGCGGCAATGTAAGAGGCACTGGCATACAACGCCGCCAACAACATCGTACCACCGACAGATAAATCCAGCGCCCATCCCATCACCGTACCTAGTGAGGCGGAGACTACCGGCATCACAATTCCAAAGCCTATTAAAAATAACCCATGCGCACGTAAATCGGCTAGTCTTCCGGCGGCGACCAACCCCATTTCCAGTAAGAATATCGCTAATGCACCTTTGAAAAGGTCAAAAAAGACCTTATCCAGAGGCTGAATACCTTCCGGTCCTGCCACATAGCCAATGATCAGACCACCCAATAACAGGAAAATGCTTTTACCGAAGAATACCTCGTGCAGCATTCGTCCCCAACGCACCTTTCCTGCGCCGTAACGGGCTAACATCACGCCGATCACCAAGGCAGGTACTTCCAGTAATACGAGGAAAACAATCAGATAGCCTTCGTATTCTTGGGCAGCTTGTGCCAGAAATGCCACCCCGATAGAGAATGTCACCACACTGACCGAACCGTAGTGTGCCGCAATCGAAGCCGCATCCGCACGTTTCAACTTACCGAGGTAACGCAAAATCGGAAAAGCCACCAACGGTATCAGAATGGCTGCACCGATAATCAACACACCATCCAGCAACATCCCCGGCGTGGCTTGTTCCGCCAGTTTGACCCCGCCTTTCAGCCCAATAGCTAACAGCAGGTAGATGGAAAGGGCGTCGTAAATACTGCCGGGAATTTTCAGATCAGAACGCAATAATCCCGCAGCAAGACCCAGTACGAAAAACAGGACGACAGGTTCTAAGCTCATGACGGCATTTTCTCTTGGCTAACTTCAGTATTATGGTGGAGTATAAATTATCTTGACAATGAACTGAAGTTAATCGTTAATATCAGTTGGATTAACCTAGGTAAATGTAAATGCCTTCGATAAAACGGAATTAATGATGAATCTGCGCCATATCACCCTGCACCAGTTGCGTCTGTTTTATAGCGTAGGGAAACACTTGTCCTTTACCCGTGCAGCGGAAGAATTGCACTTGACCCAACCGGCGGTCTCTATCCAAATCAAGCGGTTGGAGGAAAGTGTCGGCATCCCCCTGAGTGAGCAAATTGGCAAGCGGTTGTTCCTCACCGAAGCCGGACGCGAACTGTTTGAGGCAACACGCGATGTCCTAGATCGCTTACGGGTACTCAACGAAGACATGATTGGCATGGAAGAAGGTGTCAAAGGTCCCTTGAATGCTTGCGCCACGACCACTGCCGAATATTTCATGCCGCACCTGCTGGGCACTTTTCTCAAGGATTACCCACGGGTGGAGCCGCGCCTGACCATTACCAACCGTGCCAATGTTATCCGGCGTATGGAAGACAATCTCGATGACTTGGTGATCATGGGTACTGTTCCCAACAACAATAACCTCGACCTGACCGCAGAGTCCTTCCTGCACAATCCCATTGTGGTGATTGCCCCACCCAATCACCCATTGGCTGACGAGCAAAATATTACGCTGGAACGCATTGCACAGGAACGCTTTCTGTCACGGGAGGAAGGCTCAGGCACGCGCGCGGCCCGCATCCGTTTGTTTGCCGAACACGGCCTGGAAGCCAATGTTTATATGGAACTCGGCAGTAGTGAAGCTATCAAGCAAGCAGTGATGGCGGGCTTGGGTATCTCGATTTTGTCATTGCACAACCTGCGGCTGGAACTCGACGCGGGCTTACTGACCGTGCTGGATGTGCAACATTTTCCATTGATGCGCCGCTGGTATGCCGTGCATCTGAGAAGCAAAAAACTCTCCAATACCTCTAGGCGCTTTCTCGATTTTCTAGTGCAAGACGGTGCGCGAATTTGGGAAAGCACTAACCACAGTAATCGTTTACACTTACCGGCAGATTACCCGAACCTGATGTCGCTGACTGACCCTAACATTTGAGCCTGATACCGATGAATAATGTGACCTTACGTGTGTATTCCTTCATTGACTCGCTGCAACCCCAGCTTGCTTCCTATCTGGGGACATCCTCACAGGGTTTCTTGCCGATTCCCGGCGATGCGTGTTTGTGGATTGAAGTCGCACCGGGCATGGCAGTGCACCGTCTTAGCGACATTGCCCTCAAAGCCAGCAATGTGCGTCTCGGTCAACAGGTAGTGGAACGCGCCTTTGGTTCAATGGAAGTTCACTACCGCAACCAGAGTGAAGTCAGTGCGGCGGGTGAGGCGGTCTTGCGTGAAATCTATGCCGATGTCGAAAGCCGCATGGCGTGCCGCGTCGCTTGGAAAGAAATCATCCGTGCCATTACCCCCGATCACGCCACCCTGATCAACCGGCAAATGCGCCACGGCTCGATGTTACAACCGGGCAAAAGCATGTTCATTTTTGAAACCGAACCCGCCGGTTACATCGTTTACGTTGCCAACGAAGCCGAAAAAGCCGCCCACGTCACCTTGGTCGATGTGAAAGCCTATGGCGCATTCGGGCGACTAATTATGATGGGCAGTGAGGCGGAAATGGCGCAAGCCCTACGCGCAGCGGAACAAGCCGTTGCCAATATCAATGCACGGGCTACCAATTAATACAGGCAGGAATACCATGAGTGGGAAATACGAAGGTTTGGATAACGATTCACAATTTGGCATGAGTCCGGTCGGGCGGCTGATCCGCGATGCTTGGGTGTTTGGTTTGCTGCCCGACACCGAACAATGCGCTGGCTGGAGTGCCGGGATGCTGCAAAACCTGTATGAAAAAGTCCACAATGAATGGGAGAAATACGGGCATTTACCGAGCCGTTTGCCACCGGAATTGCAGCAACGGCATGGCGACTTGCATAGCCGTGCGATTAGTGAGGCAAAAGCCAATGGTTGGAATGCAGAGCTGGGCGACGACGATTAAGGCAACGGGAAGAACCAATCTTATCAGTAATCGCCGTTAAAACTGCAATGGAACACTGATGCTACGTTGCACCGATCAAGTCATCGGTGATGCCGTGTTCGATGAGTCTGGTGAATTCACGCATTACTTTGTGCAGCGCACTATTTTTTGGTAATGTCGGCACTTTAACATTCTTGTCATTACTGGAAGCCTCTCCTCATGTACAACGTCCATCAGAACGTGCAAGCTAGCCTCGGTCATTTCCGTATGGAAGACTACTGGTTCCGTTACAGCAGTTTCGTGCCGCGCCTGTATAACTGGTGTCTTGATTTAGGCTTTGAACCGGGCAAAATTATGCCCTCACGTGCGTTTTGCTCGGACGAAAGCCAAGGCTACCCGATCATTTTGCTGGCAAAGCATTTCGGTGCCTTCCCCTTTAATCATGGGCAAGTCGGCGGCATTATGGCGTGTGACCGTCATGGCCCGCACGCCCATCACGGTAAAGATCTGGTGATTGTCCATGCCAGCCACGTCGGTTATGACCCTGAAACCTATACGTTTGGCACATACCGGCGTATTCAGTCTGCTAACCAACGCTGTTCCAGCAACTGCGGCAAAATCCACGCTACTATCGACTGGTATCTGCATGAATACGAATACGCCAGCCGCAATATTTGTGTTGACATGCGCTCTGACCATTGCCGCGTGACGCTGGATAATCAATACCTGTCACTCAGCCGTGAACGCAGTTTGGTGTTGCATTTGGAAAAGATTGTGGAACACAACCTTGATGGTGAAATGATTCCGCTGTCGATCCAGAGCACGTCGCGCACCTTTGTAGCAACGCAAGCCTTCTGCCAACACATGAGCTGGTTTTTCAAGGCAGGAGACCGTCAGCCTATTGGAGACGCACTATTGCCGGAATATTTCACATTCCACACCAGCTTGCGCGAAGACGTGGATGGTAGCCGCCAGCTCGAACAAAACCTGATTGGCGCAATGCCGTGGATTGTCACTTCTGCCGAACCGATGTTGACCGCCGCGCAAGCCAATACTCAAGCGGAATTTGACCGCGCTTACCGCAGCATTTCACAGGATAAAAACTATCGCGGACGTAACCTTGTATACCTTGCAGGGCTGCATGTCGACATTTCCCCCTCACCGGAACAAACTTTTGTTCTGACCAAGTTCATCCCTTGGGCAGCGTATGTGCAACTGGCGAACGGTGAGCGTTACCTGCTGGAACAAGATGAGCTGTTTGCAAAGCTCAATGCGTGCAGCCCGGAAAACCCCCAGCAGCTACCGTTAGATGACGCGATTCGCATGATGGAAGAAGAAGAGGAGATTTACCTGCATTTGCCGTATTAGTGTCGAATGTGTTTACCTCTGAATCTCACTAACTAATTCCTTTGGTTTGTCAAGCTGGTCGAGCAATTTGATGTAAATTGGCAGAGCGACCAGCGCATTAACTATAGTAGCGTTATTGTTGATATAGCTACTAGGAAATAAGCCCAAGCAGAGGGTAAAGCGTTATGCGGTTAATGAGTCTCTTCTTTGTGTTATTGCTGGCACTTTGGTTGTTGTTGACCAGTGGTGATCTCAGTTCTTTACTGATAGGGCTGCCGTTTATTGTATTGGCACTGTGGAGTTACCGTTTGCAGCGCCATGTTCCTTATCCCTTAACATTTTCATTCCTTGGTACACTGCGTTTTGTGGTGTTTTTCCTGCTTGAGTCATTCCGTGGTGGTTTGGATATTGCGTTGCGGGTGTGGCAACCGCGCGTGTCATTGTCTGTCGCGTTCTATGAATACCGTCTTATTTTTCCTCAAGGGCCAATCCGCTCGTTTTTTATGTATTGCATCAGTTTATTGCCGGGTACGGTGAGCGTGTGCGTGTCAGAAAATGGCAAGTTGTGCTTGCATGTGCTCGATGATCGTGGGGCAGTGGCGGAAGATTTAGCCCGTTTGGAGCGGCGGGTCTGTGATTTGTTTGCATTGCCTTGTTACAAGGGGACGCTATGAATACGGTGCTATTGGCGGTGGTGGTGGTATTGGCGCTGGTGTTACTCATCAGTTTACTGATTATTTTATCGCGGGCGCGGTTGACTGACCGCTTGTTGGCGGTGCAATTGCTGGGAACCTTGGGTGTCGCTATTTTGTTGGTGCTGGCAGTGGTGATGCAGCAACGGGCGTTTTTGGATACTGCCTTGATTCTGGTGTTGTTGGCGGTATTGGTGACGGCAGTCTTTACTCACCGGCAACGGGGAGGCAAATCATGATCCTTGACGCGCTTTCCGTGCTATTGCTGTTGCTGGGCTTGTTTTTCTTTGTGTCCGGTTTGTTGGGGTTGTGGCGGTTTCCCAATACGTTTGCACGGCTTCATGCCCTGACGAAGGCGGATAATTTGGGCTTGGGGTTGGTGATGACCGGCTTGCTATTCCAAGTACCCGATGTGTTGTGGGCGATTAAATTCGTCTTGGTGTGGTTGCTGGCATTGGTGGCGAGTGCGGTGAATGCACATTTGATTGCGGTATTCCTGCATCGGCAACAGGAGAGACACGATGAATCTGCTTGATGGCTTATGGGGTGTTTTGGATCTGTTGCTGGTGGCGGTGTTGCTGTTATTGGCAATGGCGGCGGTTCTTAGCAGTGATCGGCGGCGTAGCATGATGCTGTTTATCGTGTTTGGTTTGGTGTTGGCGTTGGTGTGGGCGCGGTTACACGCCCCAGATATTGCGTTGGCGGAAGCCGCGATTGGGGCGGGGTTGGGCGGAGCGTTGTTAATGGCAACCTTGCGGCGCGATACGCATCAGCAAACCGATCGGTTTCCACAACACCCTGCCTTGGTATGGGGCGCGGGGGTATTGGTGATGGTGTTGGGTACGGCGATTGCGTGGGGCTTGTTATCAATATTGCCGACGGTGGAACAAACCTGGCGCAAAGGTGCGGCGGTCGATGCGCAATTGGCATTCAGCGGGGTTAGTCATCCGGTAACGGCGGTGTTATTGAATTTTCGGGCGTGGGATACCTTGTTGGAATTGGCGGTGTTGTTGGCGGCCATTTTGGGGATTCGTGCCCTGGGGTATGTGCGTTCGACGTATGTGACAGAAGCCGCCTTCAGCCAATTGGCGGTGTGGTTAGTACCCTTATTGATTCTAATGGCGGGTTACATTCTGTGGGCGGGAGCGCATTCACCGGGTGGAGCATTTCAGGCGGGGGCATTGCTGGCGGGGGCGGGCATTTTGCTGCGCTTGGCAGGTTATTCCTATGCGGGTTTGCCGACGGCGCGGTGGCTGGTGCGCTTGGGCTTGGTGGCGGGAACGGGTGTGTTTTTGCTGGTGGGTTTGGGGCTGTTGGGGTGGGGGCAGGGTTTCCTGCATTACCCGGTTGCTTATGCAAAATGGTGGATATTATTGATTGAAATGCTGGCTACGGTGTCGATTGGGATGACGCTGACGTTGGCTTTCATGGGCGGGATACCGCAGAAGGAGGCAGCGTGATGGCGGGGTTAAGTGCAATCAATCCGCAGTTTTTGTATGTGTGCGCTGGTATTTTCCTGTTCGCCATTGGTTTGTGGGGAACGTGGTTACATGCCCATTATGTGCGCAAAATTATTAGCTTGAATGTGATGGGTGCGGGGGTGTTTCTGACGCTGATCGCGGTGGCGTATCGCGGTGAAAATCTGCCCCCAGACCCGGTGCCTCATGCCTTGGTTTTGACCGGTATTGTGGTGGCTGTCAGTGCGACGGCGCTGGCCTTGGTGATTATCCGCCGTTTGGAGGATGCAACCGATGTATGAAGCTGCGAGTGTCGTTTGGGTGATTAGCCTGCCGTTGCTGGGCGCATTGCTGGCAACGGTGTGGCGGCAACACGCGGCAACGATTGGTTGGGTTAGCAGCGTGTTAACAGCGGGGTGCGCGATATGGTTGTTGTGGGTGGTGCAACACGCCGGGGTGCAAGAACTGGCGCTCGGTGGCTGGGAAATAGGTCTGGGCATCAGTTTGTATGCGGATGGCTTGGCGGCAGTCATGGTGCTGATGAGCAGTCTAGTGGTGTTGGGTTGCAGTATGTATGCGCGGCAGTATTTTCGGACGCAGCGTCAGCATGAATTGTTTTGGCCGTTGTGGTTGTTGTTAGCCACGGCGTTGAATGCGTTGTTTTTGGCGGGGGATTTGTTCAATGTGTATGTCACCTTGGAATTGTTGGGAATTTCAGCGTCGGCACTCACCGCGTTAGGGGCGAAACGGGCAGCATTGCGGGCAGCCTTGCGCTATCTGGTGGTGGGGCTATTGGGGTCGATGCTGTATCTAATGGCTATCACCTTGCTGTATGCCGCGTATGGCACGCTGAACGCTGTGCAAATTGCCGAGGCATTGCAAGTTAATCCCTTGGGCTGGGCAGCACTGTTATTGATGTTGGCAGGGTTGGCGTTGAAAATGGCGTTATTCCCGCTGCATTTCTGGTTGCCTCCGGCGCATTCTAATGCGCCCGCGCCGGTGAGTGCGGCATTGTCGGCGTTGGTGGTGAAAGCGGCATTTTATTTGGTGGTACGGCTGTGGTTTGAGGTGTTTGCACCGTTGACAACACCGCTGCTGGCGAATGTTTTGGGCGCATTAGGCGCGATGGCGGTGTTGTGGGGTTCTTGGTCAGCGTTGCGGGCAGAACGCCTGAAATTATTGGCGGCGTATTCCAGTGTGGCGCAATTGGGCTATTTGGTGATGTTTTTCCCGCTGTTGATGGTGTTGGAAGGCGAAGCACGGCAATGGTTGTTCGGGGCAATGGTGTTGTTTGCGCTGTCTCATGCGTTTGCGAAATCGGCATTGTTTTTGGCAGCGGGGATTTTACTGCGATACGCGGGGCATGACCGTATCCGTGAGTTGAGTGGTACGACGCAATTCTTGCCGTTGACCACGTTTGTAATTGCGTTGGCGGGCATTGCCTTGGTGGGCTTGCCGCCGAGTGGGGCGTTTCTGGGTAAGTGGTATTTGTTGGATGCGGCGTTCCAGACAGGGCAATGGTGGTGGGTGCTGGTCTTGGTGGCGGGGTCGTTATTGGCAACCGCTTATGTGTTTCGTTTGTTGGGGCACGCGTTCGGGCATTTGCCAGCGGTTAAGCGCCCGTTCGTGGCGGCTACGCAGGAGATTCCTGCCTTGGCGTTAGCATTGATGGCAACCTTTGGGCTGGGCTTAGGCGCTATGAGTTTGTGGTCATGGTTGGCGCATACTGGCACGGGGGCAGGGCTATGAATGAGTTATTGAATGTTCTCACCGACGCACTGGGGGAGAATTTACCGCTGTGGATTGTGCTGAGTTCGTTTAGCGTCGGTTTGGTGATTTTCTTTGTGCAAGAAGGCAGTCATCGCTTGCGTACCACCTTGAATTTGCTGGCGGCAGTGGTGAAATTGCTATTGGTGGGCGTATTGATCTGGGGGGTGTATCACGGGCAGGTGTACGAAGTGCGCTGGGTGATTGCGCCCAATTTGGAATTGTTGTTACACGCCGATGCGTTGTCGATGTTGTTTGTGACCTTATCCGCCCTGCTGTGGTTGGTGACAACGGTTTACGCGATTGGGTATCTGGAACATTCCCCGCACCGCAGTCGCTTCTTTGGGTTTTTCAGCTTGTGCGTATCGGCAACCGTGGGCTTGGCGTTGGCGGGCAATCTGGTGACGTTTGTGATGTTTTACGAGTTTTTGACTTTGGCGACTTACCCCTTGGTGGCGCACAAAGGCTCGCATGAAGCTCGTAAAGCCGCGCGTTTGTATTTGGCTTATACCTTCACGGGTGGATTGCTGTTGCTGGTGGCAGTGGTGTGGTTGAAGTCGATTGCCGGGCCGTTGACGTTTGTGCAAGGGGGGATTCTGGATAGCTTGCCTGCGGAAACGCACAGCGCCTTGCGTTGGATTTTCTTGCTGATGATCGTGGGGTTGGGAGTCAAAGCCGCCTTGGTGCCGTTGCACGGTTGGTTGCCTAAATCAATGGTTGCACCTGCGCCGGTCAGTGCCTTATTGCACGCGGTGGCGGTGGTGAAAGCGGGGGCATTTGGGATTGTGCGCGTGGTTTACGATGTGTATGGGGTGGAATTTGCCGCTTTTTTGGGCGTATTAGTGCCGTTAGGAGTAGTCGCCGCGTTTACCATTGTGTACGGCTCGACCTTGGCATTATTTCAGGATAGTTTGAAAAAACGCTTGGCGTATTCGACGGTGAGCCAGGTGTCTTACATCATTTTGGGGACGGCAATTCTAGGCCCGCTGGCAACCGTAGGCGGTATTGTGCATTTGGTACACCAAGGCATTATGAAAATTACCTTGTTCTTTGCAGCCGGTAATTACGCGGAAACCTTGGGAATTCACCGCGTCAGTCAAATGAATGGGGTGGGCAAACGAATGCCGTTAACCACGTTGGCGTTTACGTTGGGGGCGTTGGGAATGATCGGGATTCCACCAATGGCGGGGTTTATTTCCAAATGGTATTTGGGGTTAGGGGCGTTGGAAGCGGGGGTGTTGCTGTGGGTAATGCCGGTGTTGATTGCTAGTAGTTTGCTGAACGCGGCGTATTTTCTGCCCATTTTGTACCGAGCGTGGTTTTTGCCTGCTGACCCTTGGCCAGACGAACACATTAAGGCACAGCGTTGGGAAACGCATGGCATGTTGTTGTGGCCGCCCGTGATTACCGCGAGTTTGGCATTGTTGGCGGGCTTGCTCGCGTCCGCACCGTTTAGTCCGTTGGAGTGGGCGCAATTGATCACCGCTAGGGAGTACAAATAATGCTGCAACCCGTGCTGCTGGAGTTACCGTTTTTATTGTTGTTAGCGCCTTTGTTGCCGTTGTGCTTTGCCTTGGTGGCGAATGACCGTATTGGGCAATGGCTCTTGCCGGTGGCAGCATTGCCTGCGTTAGTGGCGGCGTTTGTCTTGCCAGTGGGAACGTCAGTGGCATTGCCTTGGGTATTATTGGGGGTGCAATGGGGGATTGATGCCACGGGGCAGTTGTGGTTACTGGTGACAGCGTTAGTGTGGTTGTTGGCGGGTTTGTACAGTGTGAGTGGTACGCCAGCGGGAGCAAGTTGGTGGCGTTTTCGGGTATTTTTCATGTTGACCTTGAGCGGCAATGTGTTGCTGGTAATGGCGCAGGACATGGGGAGCTTTTTTCTGGGGTTTGCCTTAATGGGGCTGGCCGCGTATGGGTTAATTGCACAACAGGCTTCGGTGACGACGCGCCGTGCTGGGCGCATTTACTTGATTTGGACGGTGTTGGGTGAGGTCTTGTTGTTTGCTGGTGCAGTGTTTACGGCAGGTTCAATCGGGAGTGTGTATTTCAGTGAGGTAGCGGGCAAGGAGTTACCTCTTGCTGCCGTGGTATTGGTGACGCTGGGCTTGGGGATTAAGGTGGCATTGCCGGGCTTGCATGTGTGGTTGCCGATTGCGCACGGTGCAGCCCCTCCTGCGGTGTCGGCATTGTTGAGCGGCGTGATGGTGAAAGCGGGGATACTGGGTTTGGTACGCTTTCTGCCAGCGGGTGCAGCCAGCACGGTGTGGGTGGCAGAGTGGTTGGTGTGGCTGGGATTGGTGGGTGCATTTTATGGGGTGGTGTTTGGCTTGCGGCAAACCGCGCCGAAAGTGATTCTGGCGTATTCGACCATGAGTCAGTTGGGAGTGTTGACCTTATTGACGGGATTGGTATTGCAAGCTCCTGCGGATGCGGCGTTGGCAATGGCGTTGTTATTGTATGTGGCACACCATGCTTGGGTGAAAGGGGCATTATTTCTTGGGGTGGGCTTGTTTAAGCAAACCTTGTCTTGGTGGTTGTTAGGTGTGCTGGTGGCCTTGGCGTTGGTATTGGTAGGCGTGCCATTGACCAGTGGCGCGTTGGCAAAAGACAGTGTGAAAGCGGCATTGCCAGCCGATTGGCAGCACTTGGCGCTGGGTTTATGGCTAAGTAGCTTGGCAACCACCTTGCTGATGGGGCGCTTTGTGTGGAGTTTGTGGCGTTATCGCCGCCAGCATGAGGGAGCTTCCAGCCATCACACCAGCCCTTCCCCCGGTCTGACGCAATGGTTGGGTTGGGCTATTTTGGTGGAATGGGTCTTATGGTGGCCGTTCCTGTTTGTGCTACCTGCGTTTAAATGGTGGGATGTTGTGCCGATTTTGCTGGGTTTGGGGATGGTTGCTTTGGCGTTATTGCCGCGTATTCCGGCGGGGGATGTGCCGGTGTTGGTGGCGCACGCTGGCTACCGTGGGTGGCATTGGGTGCGGGAATGGTGGCGTAAACATAGGCGTTGTTTATCCGCTTAACGTAATCTTTAATGCGTTTGCTCTGGATGGTGTGGAAACCTAGCGTTTAGAGCGATATGCTACGTGCTGTTACCCATTAAAATCATAAGCACTGCTAGGGAACTGCATGAATTGTTATTCAGATACTCACGCCGCCGCATTATTGGCAGTGGATGATTTGCCCGATGATCCGCACACCTTGCGGGTATTGTTGGCGCAAACACGTCAGGCTCTTCAGCGCAGTGAGGAACGTTACCAGGTATTGGTATCTTCCATGAGTGATCTGATTTTCCTGATAGATGCCGAAGATTGTTTATTAGATGTTCAATGTCGCTCCCCAGAGCTGTTACTGATGCCGCCAGAGACGTTCCTCGGCAAATCCATTACGGCAGTGTTACCGCCGGATGCCAGTGAGCCTTACTTGGAATGTGCTGACTACGTGCGACGCACCGGGGAAAACCGCCGTTACGAATACCCCTTGATGCTTCAGGGTGAAACACGCTGGTTCATGGCCTCGCTTAACCGCTATGAAGATGGCGGTAAATTGGTAGTCGATGTGCGGGATGTGACCAAACGTAAACAGGCTGAAGCGGAAGCCCGTGAACAAACCCGCCTGTTTAATTTAATTACGGAGAATATGCACGACTACATCGGCGTGCTCAATCTCGACATGAGCGTGTTGTACGCCACGCCCTCGCTGTATCAGCGCACCGGGTATAGCGCGGAGGAGTTTCGTTGCTTGCCATTTGAGCATTTGATGATGCCCGAATCGCTGGCGAGACTCCAACAATTGGTGGCAGAAAATTTAACCCCAGAGAAATTAGCCGACCCGCAGTGTGATATTGCCTTTGAGGTGAATCTTGATGTTATCCGCAAAAACGGTTCGCACTATTGGTGTAATAGCAGTCACCGTCTGATTCGGGATGCGCAAGGGCGACCCGAATACATTCTCGAAACCGGGCGCGATATTACTGAGCGTAAACAAGCTGAAGATTTGTTGTTGCGCAAGGATGCCTTGTTTGAAGCGGTAGCGATTGCGATGCAGGCATTGTTGTTTGAACCTTGCATCAATGAAGCCATGCAACAAGCTTTGGCTGCGGTGGGGAATGCTACCAAACAGGATCGGGTGTATTTATTTGAATACCACGTTGACCCGCTCACGGCTGAACGTTTCATGAGTCAGCGTTACGAATGGGTGCGCAACGGCATTAGCATCCAAATTGACAACCCTGAGCTGCAAAATTTGTCGTTTGATGGCTTATTTCCGCGCTGGCTAACACTGCTATCTCAAGGGATGGTGGTATCGGGGTTAGTTGCGCATTTTCCTGAGACCGAACGCTCCATCCTTGAACCACAGGATATTGTGTCCTTGATGGTTGTCCCCGTGAACGTGGAAGGGCGTTTTTGGGGCTTTATCGGCTTTGATAATTGCCACATAGATTACCAATGGGGATCGGAAGATCAGGCAATCCTCACGTCGATGGCGGCATCGGTCGGCGCGGCGGTAATGCGGCATCGCTCAGAAGTGGCGTTGCGGGAAACCAACCTCAAGTTAGCGCAAGCCACTGAACATTCTCTCGCGATGGCGGCGAAAGCCGAAGAAGCCAGCAAGGCCAAAAGCTTGTTTCTCGCCAATATGAGTCACGAAATCCGCACCCCGATGAATGCGATTATTGGCATGAGCCATTTGGCACTGGGCAGCAACCTGAATCAGCGGCAGCACGATTATGTGGTTGAAATACAGAATGCGGCACAATCGTTGTTACGTATCATCAATGACATCCTCGATTTTTCCAAGATTGAGGCAGGCAAATTAACGTTGGAAATGGCTCCCTTCCGTTTAGAAGACGTGGTGAGTAATGCGTTAACGTTACAGCGTCAACGTGCCTTGGAACAAGGCATTGCGTTGTTATTTGAGTTACGCAGTCCGCATCTGGAAGGAGAACAGGGCTTTTTCTTGGGCGATGCCTTGCGTTTGGAACAAATACTCACCAATTTACTCACCAATGGCGTGAAATTTACCAGCCAAGGTCATGTGGCGTTGTACATTGATGAATTGGAACGCGGAGCAAACAGCAGTCGCTTGTGCTTTTGCATCGAAGATACCGGCATCGGTATGGATAGCGTGGCGGTGAACGGCTTGTTCCAAGAATTTTCGCAAGCGGATGATTCGACTACGCGCCGTTACGGTGGCACTGGTTTGGGTTTGAGTATTGTCAAACGCTTGCTGGATTTGATGGGCGGTGAGGTCACGGTGAGCAGTGAACCGGGGCGGGGGTCGCGTTTCACGGTCACACTTACCTTGCCACACGTGCTATCGCCTGCGGTTAGCCAAACGGATGTGCCAGAAGCCACCCCTCCGGTTATTACGCTGCCGTTACGGGGTAAGCGTATCCTAGTGGTGGAAGATAACCCGATTAACCAATTGATTGCTTCTGAGATCCTCACCCAATACGGCGCCATTGTGGAATGTGCGGATAACGGGCAAGAGGGTGTGGAGAAAATCTTTGCCAGCGTACCACCCGCGTATGACCTGGTGTTAATGGACATTCAAATGCCCGTGATGGATGGCTACGAAGCCGCCCGCTTGATTCGCGCGGATGCCGGTTACGCTACCCTGCCGATTATCGCGCTGACGGCAAATGTCATGCGTGAAGAAAGGGAACGTTGTTTGGCGGTGGGGATGAATGCGCACCTAGCGAAACCGTTTGAACCCACCGTATTGCTGCAAACACTCATGGGCTTGATCGGATAAACCGAACGTAACATTAGAAACAATCCACTATGAAATCCATCAGCATCTGCTTATACTGCGTCCATTCAAATCAGTTTTATAGATTGTTAAGTAATTGTTAAATTGTTTTTTCTCAAAAGGAGACTCCCATGTTTGAAAATAAAGAAGGTCAACGCATTCCTAGCGTCACATTCCGCACTCGCCAAAACAATGCGTGGGTCGATGTGTCCAGCGACGCGCTGTTTGCGGGCAAAACCGTTATCGTGTTCTCACTGCCAGGCGCATTTACCCCGACGTGTTCTTCTACCCACGTACCGCGTTACAACCAACTGGCGGATATTTTCAAACAACATGGCGTGGATGACATTATCTGCATGTCCGTCAACGACACGTTCGTGATGAACGAGTGGAAAATTGACCAGAAAGCCGACAAAATCACCTTCATCCCAGACGGCAACGGCGAGTTCACCGATGGCATGGGTTTGCTGGTTGACAAGCAGGACATCGGTTTCGGCAAGCGTTCATGGCGTTACTCCATGCTGGTAAAAGACGGCGTGGTGGCTAAAATGTTCATCGAACCGAACAAACCGGGCGACCCATTTGAAGTGTCTGATGCTGACACGATGCTGGCTTACGTTGCACCACAAGCGACTGCCCCGGCTGACGTGGTAGTGTTCACGCGCCAAGGTTGCCCGTTCTGCGCCAAAGCCAAAGGCATGTTGCATGACGCTGGCATTGATTTCGACGAATTGGTATTGAACCAAGATTACACTAACCGCAGTTTGCGTGCGGTCGTGGGCGTGGATATGGTTCCACAAGTCTTTATCAACGGCGCGTTGATTGGCGGTTCGGACAAACTTGAAGCGTGGTTGCAAGCAAAATAATCAGGAGCAAAGCATGAGCCAACATTACGATTTAATCGCCATCGGCGCGGGCAGCGGTGGTTTGTCAGTGGTCGAAAAGGCTGCGAAACATGGCGCGAAGTGCGCAGTCGTGGAAGTCAATGACGACCTCGGTGGTACGTGCGTCAATCGGGGTTGTGTCCCCAAAAAAGTGATGTGGTTTGCCGCGAATCTGGCTCATGCCCAGCACGAAGCTCAAGATTATGGTTTCGCCACCGTTCCCGGCAAGCTCGATTGGGGCAAGCTGGTGAACAAGCGCGACAATATGATCGGCGGCATTACCGACTGGTACATGGATAGCTTTTTGTCCGAAGCGGGTATTGATCTGATTCAAGGGCAAGCGCGTTTTGTCGATGCGAAAACGCTGGACGTGAACGGCGAAACTTATACCGCTGACCATATCGTGATTGCCACGGGTGGTCGTCCGATTGTGCCAACGGATATTCCGGGGGCAGAACACGGCATCAGCTCCGACGGCTTTTTCGAGCTGGAAGAGCAGCCTGCGAAAGTCGCGGTCGTCGGTGGCGGTTACATTGCGTTGGAATTGGCGGGCGTATTGAATGCCCTCGGTTCAGAAACGCACATGTTGCACCAAGGTTTCCCCGTGCTGATCGGTTTTGATAGCTTGATGCAGAAAACCCTGCGCACGCAAATGGAACACGACGGTATTGTGTTCAATGATACGGCGAAAATTGCCAGCGTGGAAAAGCAGGCTGACGGCAAACTCACCGTGAACTATGCGGATGGCAGCACCTTAAGTGATTTGGATCAGTTATTGTGGGCGATTGGTCGCAAAACCAATACCGACGACATTGGTTTGGAAAACATTGGTTTGCCACTCGCGCCCGGTGGTTTCATTGACGTGAATGCGTATCAGGAAACCAGTGTTCCCGGTGTTTACGCGATTGGTGACATTATCAATAAGCGCGGGGTGCAGTTGACTCCGGTAGCGATTGCCGCCGGTCGTCGCCTCGGTGAGCGTTTATTCGGTGGCATGAAAGACCGCAAGGTCGATTACGGCTTGATTCCCACCGTGATGTTCACGCATCCGCCGATTGGCACGATTGGTTTGTCGGAAGAAGCGGCACGGGAAAAATACGGCGATGCGGTGAAGGTGTACAGCACCGAATTCACCCCAATGTATTATTCTTTCGTTAAGCACAAAGCTAAGACTGCGATGAAGCTGGTCGTGGTCGGCGAAGACGAAAAGATCGTCGGTTGCCACGCGATTGGTTTGGGTGTGGATGAAATGATGCAAGGTTTTGCGGTTGCTATTCGCATGGGTGCGACTAAGCAGGACTTTGACGACACTATCGCCATTCATCCTGTCAGCGCCGAAGAAATGGTCACGATGAAATAACGTCGGGAAGAGGGCGTATGCAATACGCCCCTACGCAGATCCCTGTAGGGGCGTATTGCATACGCCCTCTTCACATTGCCAGATTATTTCCGCAGCAAACTCACGCCACCCATCACCAACGCCATCCCCGCCAAATGAAACCACCCAAACGGTTCACCCAACAGCCATACCGCCAATAAAATCGTCAACACGGGACCAACCGTACCCACAATGCTGGTTTTCGCCGCGCCAATCCGATGAATCGCTTCACTGATCATGAAACTCGGCAATAAGGTGCTGAAAATCGCCAGTAATACCGCATAACCCCACACCGGCAAGGGCAGTTTTCCCAAATCAGCCAACGCATGTGTCAGCAGAAATTGCACAAAGATAAACCCTGTGGACATTAACATGGCGATGCTGGTGAACAATAAACTGCCCAATTTGCCAATCAGGCGCTTGCTGAATACCACGTAAAATGCAAACGTCAACGCGGCTAATGTCACCAAGCTTACGCCCAGTGCGGCATTATTCGTGTTCCATGCCGCTTCATGCGCGTACAGCAATAAAATGCCACCGTAAGTTAGCACCAACGCACTCACAATTTGCCAAGTGATCTTTTCCCGCAAAAACAACCAACCCAGCAAGGTGGTCATGATCGGGTAGGTATACAGCGTTAAGCGTTCGAGTTGCGCGGAAATGTATTGCAAGCCTTCCATGTCCAGCCAAGAAGCGAGGTAATAGCCCATGAAACCCAAGCCGGTCAGCATGAGCAATTCCCGTGGTACGGGTTTTACCACATCCGCTTGGCGTAACAGCCACAGCAGTATTCCGGCGTAAAATGGCAGCGCAATCAACATGCGCAAAGTTAACAACGTGGTGGTATCCACTTCGTATTCGTAAGCCAACTTGATGAAAATCGACTTGAGCGCAAACAAGGCTGTGCCGACAATCGCCAGCGTTAAACCAAATTGCGTGGTATTTTTTTGCATCATCCACTCCAAAGCCAAAAATAATCCATGCACTGCGCATGGAGCTGGCTAAAATACCCCAATCGCGTTACTGACAGGAATTTTATGTTGTGGCTAAAACCAACTTTTGCGGGTGTGTGCTTGTGCTTGATGGCTGGTTTCACCTCGGTGGCACGCGCAGAAACCCCCGCTTGGCACAAAGTGGCTTACCAAGTGCCAGCGGAATCGTCTATCGCACAATTAGCGCATAAACATTACGATTTGTTCGCGTTTTTTCTGAGCAATGCGCTGCATGGCGAGGGCAAAACCACCTTCTTGCAAGTGACCGAACAGGTGCGCAATAAAATTCAGTGGCGCGACGATAATGGCAAAAATGATTATTTGCAGGCGTTTATTCGCTCGTATCCGTTTGTGAAAAGCGTCGATTTACAGGGAATGCCGGATAGTATTTTGCTGATTGCGTATCTGGAGTCGCAGTGGCATGGCAAAAAAGGTAAAAAATCCGCCGATTACGGTTATTGGCAAATGACCCCGGAAGTCTTGAAAGAAATTCAGACGCTGGGTTATGTCAGCGATGCCATTAAAACCACGGGGATCAATAAATTACGGGCGGATGCCACTTTGAGCACCCAAGCGGCACAAGCGCATTTGCACCGTTACCATTTCTATTTTGCGGATGTGGCAGGCTTTGCAGAAAGCGATGCGTGGTTATTGACGTTTACCGCGTATAATTGGGGGGCTGGCAATGCTAAACGCTTGTTAGCAGACATGGAGCGGCGCGGCATTGCGTTGAATTTCGCCAATTTTTACCATGAGCTTTACGCGCAACATCTCAAGCAGCCGGGCGATAGATCCTTGAAAGCGGCGGTGGAATACGTGCCGAGTTTGTGGAATATCGCGCAACTGCTCAAGGATGCGCATTAAGCCGTTTAAGCCGTGTACAGTAAAAATGGCTCACGAGCGACTTCCCACGCCTGTTCGTCGGGCAAGGTGAGCGCATCCAAATCCGCTGGGGTGGCTTGTGGGTCATCCACCCATTCGCGCAGCAAGGTGGAGCCGTTGATCACATCAATCGCGAGTTTGCCGAATTCGTATTCGTAGGGGAAATCCCGCCACAGCGGATAATCGGGGTACAACTGGCGAATCGCTTTGAACGCCAACGCTTGCACGCGCCAAGGGCGGAACGCGGCGTGGTCGTAATGCGGCGCTTCGACGTGGATTTGCACCCCCGCACACAGTTTGCCCGCGTGTTTGTGGAAGGTGGGTTCAAACCAGCATTCACGCAAGCGACAGCCGTGCAGCCAGTGCGGGGCAAGGGTTTGCATGGTGTGAATAATGGCGCGAGCGTCAAGGTCGGGTGCGCCGAACAGTTCCAATGGGCGAGTGGTTCCGCGTCCTTCCGAGAGGGTTGTGCCTTCCAACATGACGGTTCCCGCGTAGCAACGTGCCATGGACAGATTGGGGGCGTTGGGGCTGGGGTTGAGCCATTCGCGTTCACCCAATGGCCAGCCGTAGCCCGGTGCTTGCTTGGGTTGCCAGCCTTCCATGCCGATCACGCGGTATTCGAGATTTAGCTTGAGTTCGCGGATAAACCATAAGCCCAGTTCGCCCATCGTTAAGCCGTGACGCATGGGCATTGCGCCTGCGCCGACGAAACTTTCCCAGCCAGCACGCAAGGTTAAGCCTTCCACAGGGCGACCGGCAGGGTTGGGGCGGTCGAGTACCCACACGCTGTTGCCGTGTTGTTCGGCAGCTTCCAGCACGTAGCGCAGGGTGGTGATGAAGGTGTAAATGCGGCAACCCAAATCCTGCAAATCGACCAGCAATACGTCGAAGGTGTCGAGCATCGCGAGAGTAGGGCAGCGCACTTCCCCGTACAGGCTGAAAATCGGAATGCCGTGCTGCGGGTCGATGCAGTCGGGCGATTCCATCATATTGTCTTGCTTGTCGCCTTTAATGCCGTGTTGCGGGCCGAATGCGGCAGTGAGGTGAATGTCCGGCAACGCGGCGAGTGCATCCAGCGCATGGGTCAAGTCGGCGGTGACGGAGGCAGGGTGTGCGAGCAGGGCAACCCGTTTGCCGTGCAAGGGCGCACGCAGGCTGGCATCGTTTAGAAAGCGGTCAAGGCCAAATTGCATGTACAAATCCGTCATTATGGTGGAAGTCCGGGCGCGTGGCGGGATGCTGCAATGCCCAGTAGGACTTTTCGCCGCTGGTGGTTTCCAGTACCGCCGTTATCCCCAATTGCCAAGGCTGTTGGGCGCAATTGTCGGGTAAATCAGCGCTGGCAAGCAAGGCTTCCAACACGAATTCATTGCCACGTACTGCGGTACTTATCACGGGCGGCTGTTGCGCTTGCCATGCCAGCCGTTCCCGATAAGCACTGAAGGCATACGCTGCCCATTGGCTCGAAGGCGAAAAGTTGAACTCATGATAACGGTTTTCACCCAACACGCGGATGAATGTTTCAAAGCAGGTGTGTTCCCACAAGCCATCGGTGGCGGTCGGGGCTTGCGAGCGGGGAATGTTGAGTGCGGCGAGTGTGCCGTTGAGGGTATAACGCAGGTGCAAGCCGCCATCGGTGGGTGTTACTTGCACCTGCAACGCATCGACCGCAGGACAGGGGGTGTTGGGGTGGCAATGCAGGCTTAGCATGGTGGGCAACTCAGGCGAAGGCAAGCTCACCGCCTTTGTCTTGATGCATTTTCAGGAAACGTGCGGTGATCATGTCCATCGTCGCAATGTGTTGTTGTAACCAAGCGGGCAATTCGGTTTCGAGGTAGTGGCGCAAGGCGGGCAGGTCGCGACTGGCTTTCCAGTGATCGAACGCGCTGGTCATGGCGCTGAGGGCGAGGTCGTGTTCGTCTTTGTGTACGGGGTAAGGGCGGAATTCGATGAGTAGCATATTGCGGTTTTCTTGCTCGAAATGCGCGGTGGTGTGCTGGAGCAGTGTGTCGAGGTGGGCGTCGATGCTGGCAATATCTGGCGTTGCTTGTGCCAGTAAGGTGTAAAGATTGTTGAGCATGACCCGCTCTTCTTCGTGGAGTTGGGTCATGGCGGGGATTTCCTGTGGCATGAAAGCGTTGTCAGCAATGTGCATGGTGAGGTTGTTCCTTAGTAAAGATAGCTGCAAAGTGTGCGGCGGGGATGGGGGAATTTCAATTATCCTTGTTGGTGGGCTTGGTTTTCAGCAATGTGTGTAAGTGTTCAGCAATCGGTGCAAACCCCGCATATTGCTGCTGCAAACGCTCCAACAGCGGCAGGTTTTGTTGAATAGCTTGTTCCACGGCTGCATCACTCGCCTCAATT
>JBEUIR010000006.1:0-22678 GCA_040415395.1 Candidatus Thiothrix namsaraevi | reverse complement strand
GTATGATCACCTTTTCGGAGCTTGCTGATTAATTAAGGCTCCCTTATACATTCAAACGATAATCCGTTGACCAATCAAAAAAGAGCCGTGTTATGCGCGTACTGATAATAGAAGACGACAACATCATCCGCGAACAAATCGCTGAAAACTTAAAAAAGAGCGGGTTCACCGTAGATTTGGCTGCTGATGGTTCCCAAGGGCTGTATGTTGCTCTCGAATACCCCATTGATATTGCAGTCATTGACTTAGGATTACCCCAATCCAAAGGTAGCACCGTCAATAATGACTTAGGTTTGGATATTATTCGTGCCATTCGTGCCAAAGGCTTGAGTTATCCCATCATTATTCTGACCGCGCGTGACCGCTGGCAAAGCAAGGTGGAAGGACTGGAAGCCGGTGCTGACGATTACGTCACCAAACCGTTCCATACCGAAGAACTTATCGCCCGTCTGCGCGTGCAATTGCGCCGCACCGGACGCTGGACGCAAGCTGAGCTTAGTTGCGGCCCGATTCGCTTAAATACCTCCGAACAACGGGTGTACGTTAACGAAGAGGAAATCACCCTAACCGCTTACGAATACCGCGTACTCGAACATTTGATGTTACATGCAGGCGAAGTTATCTCTAAAACACGCCTGACGGATAGCTTGTACGAGGAAGATACCGACCGCGACAGCAATGTGATTGAGGTGTTTATCCGCCGTTTACGCATTAAATTAGACCCGAATGATACGCTCAAGCCTATCGAAACCCTGCGCGGGCGCGGCTACCGTTTCACGTTAACACGCACATAACCTCCGTATTCGGTAGCAACCTTTATGCTAAGCTCCTTACGTAGCCGCCAGCTCATCAGTGGGTTTGGTGTTATTATGGTCGGTATTCTGATGCTAGGCATCATGCTACACTGGTTCTCTTATAGCTATAAGATCGACCAGAAAAAGGCTGAGTTAAAGGAAATATCTTACGATGTGCTGGGGTATCTGAACTTTCACGATGGGCAATTCGGCGTCCTGTCCGACGAGGATATGTTAGCCAAAGCTAAACAAATGATCAGTGATCATAACTTGGATGATGTCACGCAAAATCACTTCGCGTATGTGATCAATATCGAGAAATCCAAAATTGTCTGGAGCGCATCCACACTTAGCAAGCCCAATGCCTTAGTGGATGAGGATTACTACCTGCATTTCCAGGTAAATAAGACCTTAAAAACCAGCTTTGAACCCAGCTTCGATCAACTCAAACCGTTACCGCCTAAAGATACGCGCCGCTTGGAAGACGATCCAATGACGCGACAAACGTATAACCAGGAATACCTGTTAGCGATTCAAAGTTTCTTCCAGCCAGCCCACGGTACTTTCCAGTTCATTGTCGGCGTTTCTATCGCCGATATTGAAAAAGAAATGCAGGACATGCGCCAAAAATTTGCGGTCTTATTGTTTCTATCCGCCGTACTGGTACTGATTGCCCAATTGGCACTGAGTTTTTGGGTAGTGGCACCGATTAAGGAATTTGAAAATGAAGTCAAAGCGATTGAAGCCGGTGAGCGTGACAGCATTCATGAGCATTACCCCGAAGAGTTACTCCCGGTCAAAAATGCGCTGAACGGTTTATTGAGCTACGAAAAAGGTCAAAAACAGCGTTACAAAGACACCTTGGATGATTTAGCGCATAGCATCAAAACACCGTTGACCGCCATGCAAAACCAGCTTGACCAATTACGCCGCGAAGCCAATCTGGAGCCAAGCCACAAAATTGCTGTCACCGTATTTGAGACGCAAATCGAACGTATCCGCGAAATCATTGGGCATCAACTACGCCGCGCGATGGTGACAAACCAAGGCGCAATGATTTTATCCCAGCCAGTACGCCCTGTGCTGTTCCGGTTGCGTGAAACCTTGCAGAAAGTTTACCGTGATAAACCCTTTGAGATTCGCATCAATGTTGACGAATACGCCAAGTGCCGCATGGATGCCGAAGACATGATGGAACTGTTTGGCAACTTACTCAATAATGCCTGCCGTTTCTGCAACAACATTGTGGAAATCTCTGCGCATCACGACGACAACATGCTAGTGATTGATATTGATGATGACGGCATGGGCTTTCCGCTCAATAACCCCGCGAAACTATTGCAACGCGGCATCCGCGAAGACAGCAAAAGCGACGGTCAAGGCATTGGCATGGCAGTCAGTACCGAAATTGTGTCAGCCATTGGCGGCAAAATCGAACTGCTGGTATCACCGTATGTGGGGGCGCGGGTACGCTTGCATTTACCCGTGTAAGACGACTTCAGGGCTGACTGATCACGCGAATGTTGACCTTATCCACCGCCCCGGCGGTGTCAAACACGGTTAATTCGTAATCGCCCGCTCGCGTAAAGGTATGGCGTAAACCACTACGGGCAGCATCCACGCCAATGGCTTCCCCGTTCACCAACCAGAAATACTCGCCTTCGCCACCATCCGCCAACAAATCCAGTGTTACACCGTTACTGATCTGCTCTACAGCCACATTGGGCAAATACAGGCGCGTACTCGCATCCAACTGCCGAATCGCCAATTGTTTTCCACTCTGATACTCGCTACCGGGCGGGCAACTGCTATCAAAAGCAGGTAAGCGTATTTTTTCCAACAAAGTACTGGCTAACCAAGGCTGCAATTCCAATGGCCATTGCGCGACTTGCCGTGGCTCACGTGCAGGGGCATTGCAGGCTGCCGTCACTCGCAATCCCGTGGCGGGGTTAATCCAATACGTCTGCAAACCTGCTGACCAAGAATAGTGCTGAAAATGCGGCAAGGTTGGCGGCACATTGCCATTGAGAATCCAAGCTTGCTGTCGCACATGGCAATGTTCGGGGGCAGTTTGCGCTGCACTCTCCCCCAGCGGCCAACAAATATCCGTTTGTGTCACGCTTGCCGGGCGACGCCGTGCATTCATGCCCGCCTGCTTGGGCAATGCTCGGAATACGTCAAACAGGATAGGGCCTGCCGCAGCCCCCCCCAAACTGCCGGGCAAAGGTGTACCATCAGGGCGACCTGTCCACACACCCACGGTATAGTTATCGCTTACCCCAATAGCCCAAGCATCACGAAAACCGTAACTGGTTCCTGTCTTCCAAGCCACACCCGCCGCATTAATACTGCCCTCTGGTGGCGGAATCGCCCGCAAAGTTTCCTGACTAATCCACGCTGCCCCTACTGACAGCATCCGGCGCTCCTCCAGCGGATCTTCTTCCACAAAACGTGGCTTAATGCTAATACCACCACGTGCCAATGCAGTAAAACCACGCACCAAATCTTCCAATGTCGTGCCAGCCCCTCCCAAAATGACACTCAAATTCGGCTCAGCGTGTTGAGGAAAACTAACCACCACGCCACCATGACGTAACCGTGCCACAAACACACCGGGCGTTAAGCGCTGCAATATATCCACGGCGGGTACATTCAGGGATTGCTGTAATGCCTGCGCCACACTCACTGCCCCAGAAAAATGCCGGAAAAAATTCTGCGGCGCGTAATCATGCAGCTTAATCGGCACATCACTCAGCAAACTCGCCGAATGCAGCAAGCCATCATCCAGCGCCATCCCATACAAAAACGGCTTCAAGGTCGAACCGGGCGAACGCACAGCCCGCACCATATCCACATGCCCAAAACGCTCGGCATTGTGGAAATCCGCAGACCCCGCATACGCCCGCACGTAACCTGTTTTATTTTCAACCACCAACACCCCGACGGAAGCCTTTTCCGGCAAACTATTCACACGGGTACGCAATACATTGTCAACTGCCCACTGGATATTCGCATCCAAGGTCGTTTGCAAACGTGACACTTTATCGGCAAAGGCGCGAGTTTTCATGCGCTCCGCAAACAAGGGCGCTTTCATTGGCTGTTGGAAACGCAACCTCATGACAGGCTCATGCATCGCATCTGCCACCGTGTCTTCTGACCACCTCCCCTGTGTCGCCATACGCCGCAGGACTTTATCACGGTAACGTTGCGCCAATTCAGGGTAGCGGTCTGGGCGCAAGCGCGAAGGTGCCTGCGGCAACACGGCTAATAATGCCGCTTCGGCATGACTTAAGGCTAAGGCAGGCTTGCGTAACCACGCAAAACTGGCAGTTTGCACCCCTTCGATAGGGCCGCCAAAGGGTGCAAGATTGAGATAAAATGTCAGAATATCGGTCTTGCTGTAATGCCATTCGAGCTGCAACGCCCGAAACATCTGCTGGATTTTCCCACTCACTGTGCGTTCATGGGGGGCTAAAATACGCGCCACTTGCATGGTCAGAGTAGAGCCACCCGAAATCACCCGCCCCCCTTGCAACCATTGCCAGCCTGCCCGTACTAACGCAAACGGATTAATTCCCGGATGCTGATAAAACCAACGGTCTTCATAGGTCAGCAATGCCTCAACATACAAAGGCGACACTTCATCTAAGGTCACAGGGTAACGCCACACCCCTTCACTGTCAGCAAAAGCCCGCAACGGGGTGCGGTCTTGCGCCAGAATCAACACACTGCGCACCCGTTCAGGTTCTGGCAGCGGCCACCACCAATCTGCCAGCATAAACAGCAACAGGCAGAGCAGCACTGAACCTGCCACCCTGCTCAGGTAGTAACGCATGATGATTGCCTCTTATGGAATCATCAATGTGGACGGCACTGCCCCTACCCCATTCAATTCTGGTCGATACATATCTTCGGCATAAGGTGGCGGCACAGTAAACCTGCCCGAAGACACCACCCGTACCAAATAGAACAAGTGATGACGTGTTTTCGCTCTCAAAGGTAACGCGGCGATGTAACGGTCATCGCGGAATTCTTGGGTGCGCAACTCGCCACTACCCAGCAACTCTAACACCGGCTTATCCATCCCCTCTAATTGCAAGCCTTCCAAGGATTCGTTGCTAGACAAATTGGTATTCTCAATTTCAAAGCCTGCGGGCAATAAATCCACCACTAGCGCATCATTAATGTCAATATTGCTGCTCACCGCGAGATGCGTCAGCAATAATGCCCCCGCTTTAATGCCATCCGGTGAGACTTTCTTGCCATCCAAACGGTACCAAGCGCGTTGCACCTCAATCGGATCACTGTCCGGTGCTGGCGCAGTATTGGGATAGCCGTCCACATTCAACGCCAGGTACAAGGGCTGCGGGGCTGTCACCTGAATGCCTTGCTGGAAATCAGCCAAGCTCAAGGTGCGGTATTGCGCACCACTACCTGTCAAATCCACACTGTCTTTGCCAATGGTCAGCGTTGCTTTCCAAGCCGCTTGGGATTTTTCCTGCACTTTCAAACCCGCTAACAAGGTGAACAACTGTTCTTGGGTGCTGAAATAATTACGGTTATGGAGCAAATCCACCAACTGATTAATTTCCGTTGCCAATTGCGGTAATTTGGCTTTGTGGCGTAGCAATAAGTACAGCACCGCTGCCTGATCACGCAAACTGCTGCCGTAATCACCGAGGTATTTCTGCTCATCACGCACCTGTGCCAAACCACGCTGAATCGCCTCATCACCGCGTTTATTATCACCACCTGGTATCATTTGCAAGGCAAGCCCCAGATGCACCAGTGGCAAACCGGAGGCGGCTTTGCTCACGTCTTTATCATACATGACTTTCAGCGTCCCCGGCGAAGCCCGCTTCACCCGTGCCAGCACATATCCCGCATAAGCACGCGCGGCGAAATCCACATGGTTGGGCATATCCGAAAACTCATAACGGCTTTCCGCAGCACCTTCACCTTCCTGCAAACGCTCTTCCAGATTTTGCAGCGCCCGCTGCAACAACCATTCCGGCACAATAAAGCCCTGCTCTTTGGCATCCAGCAAAAAGTCCACCACATACGGCGTGAGCCAATATTCTTCCTGTCCACCATTGGCATCACCCCACAACGTGAAGCCACCATTAGCTAACTGCATTCCGGCAAGGCGTAATAACGCCGCATTCACCCGCTCATTGCGCTCCTTCATTTCCAAGGGTTTCAAACCCAGCGCTTCAGAGACATTCGTATCCAAGAACAAGTAAGGCCAAGCACTGCTGGTGGTTTGTTCCAAACAACCATAGGGGTACTGCAATAAACCCTGCAAGGCATTCCGCAACGGTAGCACCGGTGTTGCTGCCAAACTCAGGTTCGCTTTCAAACCAGCCGCCTGAAACTGCTGGATCGTAGCAGCATCCAGCGTCAGCGTTTCACCTGCCGCCAATTCCCGGTTTTGCGCCAAATATTGCGCTGGGTATGCTGGGCGTATCGCCAACTGAAGTTGTCGCCGTGCCGTAAAGCCTTTTCCCGTCAACTCCAGATTAATCTGTGCATTGCCGAGCGCTTGCTGGGCGGATATTGGCAAACGTATGGTTTCGCGCTTACCCGCCGCCAAACTGAGTTCGCGCGTATCCGCCACACCCGATAGCAAGTCATTGCTGCTGAGTTTCAATGTCACCACTTGCGCTTCTGTCGTCGTGTTATTCACGTCCACGCTCAGAAAACTGCTGTCACCAGCGGCGAGAAAACGGGGAGCAGCCAAACTGGCAACCACGGGCGAAGCCACTTTCATCTCACGTTCGGCGCTACCAAAACGTTCCTGTGTGGCAGCGACTGCCATTAAACGCAATGTTCCGTCGAAACCGGGCAATGGCAGTTCAATTTTAGCCTTACCGTCGGCATCAAACGTCACCGCACCGCTGAATAGCGACACAATCCGCAGATCCGCCTGTCCCAAAGTGCCACCGCGCCGCCCACCGGCAGCATCCCCACCAAAGCGTTGGCGTAAAGGCGCACCTTCCACGCTTTCAATAATCTTACCGTAAGCGTCATACAGGCTAGGCGTGTACTGGTGTTGTGAGAAATAAAACGCCAGCGGATCAGGGGTTTTGAACTCGGTAATGCTCAATACCCCCACATCCACTGCCGCCAAAGTCACGATTGCCTGTTCACCACTGAGATTATCCGCACTGACGGTCACAGTAGTCGTTTTTTCGGGCAAGACTTTTTCGGGAGCTTCAATGCTCAGATTCAAACGGCGTGAATCCCGATCCAATGGCAGGAAAATAACCCCCAAGGCACGGTTGGGCGCAATTTTCTGCTGACTACTGGCAGGGCGGAACGATGTCACAGTGATGTACAAATCATGGCGATTCCATGCCCTCTCCACGGGAATCTCCACGGTCATGCCTTCGGCTGGCAATGTTACCCGTTGTGACCACAACAGCGATTCCGCCTCTACCGCCACCAGTGCCTCACCAGCCGCAGGCGGGGTAATTTTCAACTTGACCACATCGCCAGCCTGATACTTGGCTTTATCCAGAGCCAATTCAATCTGATCAGGGCGTGCCGCATTATTCTCCGCCTGCTCCCAATCCCACCCGGCATGAAACGGGTAAACGGCTTTTAAACCGGTTTCAGCGTCTTCGACTTCCAGACGGTAATAGCCATATTGCACCGCAAACGCCGCTTTACCACGCGCATTCTCATCCAAGGCAATTTTCTGCTGCGTAGTCGGGTATTCACTGGAAATCTCTTTACGCTGCCAGCCTTCGGCATTGTTGTATTCCCAGAAATATTCTTTTTCTTCCCTAACCAAAGTTACGGTAAGCGCTTGGGTCGCAGGCACGGCTTGCCCTGCTGCATTCAATCGCACCAACTCGAAAGCCGCCTCACTATTATCAGCTACCGTGTCTTTGCTGAATAAAGGACGAATTCCCACCAAATTAGGGCTAGGCCAAAACGGCACATCCAACTTGCGGGTCACGCTGCGTCCGCCGGTTTCGTGCAAACTACCGATAATGCTCAAGGTTAACGGGGAACTGATTTTGCCCACCAACGCCGGGCTTTCTACAAAACCGCCGCCGGTTTCATTTAAAGCCACTTCGGGTAAATCTTCACGGCTTACCAATTTCTCATCGGCTGGATCGCCAAAGTAATAGTCTTTAAATTCGGCAAAGGGATGCCGATTCACGCTTACCGTGCGTATTGCGGTCAATTTATTACCACTGGCAGGTGCGCCGTACAAATAATCACCCTGCGCCGCCACCACAAGCTTTTCCCCTGCCGTCAACAACTTCTCTTCTGCACTCAAAGCCAGCTTCATGCGTTCCGGCATGAAATCTTCGACATGAAAATTGAACGTACTAACCGGCGTTTCATCTTTGGCATTGATACGTACTTCTGCTTTCCAGGTTCCCGTTGGGGCATCCGCCGGAATCGGCAAGCGATAGCTGAAAAAACCGAGATCGGCATTGGCAGCCAACAGGTTTTCTTCCAATAATAATTTGGTATCGGGGCGCACGATGCGTAGATCCAGGTTTTTTACCGAAACCGCCTTGCCGTCACGGTCACGTAACAATACCGACAAATCCATCGGCTCACCGGGGCGGAATAAATCACGGGTACTGTAGATAAACGGGGCAATCGGCTTATCCGGCAAACCCGTTACTGCGTATTCTGACAAATCTAACGCCGCATCACGCAAATCCAGGAAAGCAAACTGCGATTCCTGTTGCGCTGTCAGCAATAAATCGCCGCCAGGCCGATGTTCAAAACTGACACGACCCTCCTCATCTGTCTCCAGCGTCAAGGCTTCTTTTTCACCCTGCAACTTCAATTGCACCCCCGGCAACGGTTTGCCGGTATCCAAGGCATTAGCAAAGACTTCCAACCCACGCGCATACAAACGCACATGCAAACCAATATTCGTCACGACGAACTGCGTAATACGGTAGGCCTCATCGTTAAAACGCCCAGGTTCACGCATCACCGCAAAATACACCCCCGGTGTTTTCAGCTCCTGAATGTCTTCTACCGGAATCAACATCGAAGTACGTGCATTCAACTTGGCATCGGTGACATAGCGACGGGAGTATACACTTTCAGTCACAGCATGGATTTCCTCCAATTGCCACTGCGACAAACGCCCCCCTAAACTGATTTTTTTCAACATATCCGACAATTTGTCTGGCTGCACCCGCAGGAATTCAATATCCAACGCTGGCACATTCACCACACGAATCGGCAAACCACCCGTCAATTTGGCAGGCAAAATACTGCCGGTAGTTGCAAAATCAAACGCTGGGCTAATATCACGGGTTTTAAGGCTAGTATCCGACGGTTTTTGCAATTTCAGACCGTTCTTACTGGTTACGCCCGGTCTAATTTGCACGCGATAATCGGTTTGTGGCTTGATATTGCTAAAAAACAGGCGGCGCGACTCACTTGCCATCACCCACTGACCCTCGACCATTTTGCCGTTAGCCGTTAAGGTGATGAAGCTGTTGTAATCCTCTGTCGGGTTGAGGTCTTGTGAAAAAGTTACGGCTAATGCAGGGCTGGTATCTAAGGTACGCTCAGACACATCCACCACCAGCATTTGCGTCAATAAGGCTTCATTGCTGTATTGCGGGCTAGTAGCGGCTGGTGCAGGCGCTTCTGCCCTTGCCTGCCCCATGAATAGCAGTAACAGGCACACCCACAACCACGGTAACACGCGACGAATTTGATAAGCCATTATTGTTCTCCACCCTGCAAGACTAGACGTATTGTATAGAATGCCAGTATAGACTTTTTTGGTACAGAAAAGTTACCGCGCCATCGTGATAATGCACGATACTGACGAATGGAGGTATGAAGGGGTATAAAAAAGTGGCGACCCTATGGGGATTCGAACCCCAGTTACAACCGTGAAAGGGTCGTGTCCTAGGCCTCTAGACGATAGGGTCGCTGATGTGAACCTGTTGTGTACTACCTGCGTAGCTAGACTTGGAAAAGTGGCGACCCTATGGGGATTCGAACCCCAGTTACAACCGTGAAAGGGTCGTGTCCTAGGCCTCTAGACGATAGGGTCGCTGATGTAAACTTCCAAACCTATTGTTTGTCATCTTCCCGTGGAGAAAAAATGACGATGGTGGATAACCCGGCAAATGTAATCAAAAAACCGAGTGGCACCGCCAGTAAAAACATTTTCGCCAACTCATCGCTGTCTGCAAACATGAAGCCAAATCCGAAGACCAAGCCTACGACTGTTATCACCAGACCAGTGATTAAGCTGTAGCGACCAAGACGATCCATAAACACTCTCACGTCGGTCAATATTGGTGGAGCTAAGCGGGATCGAACCGCTGACCTCTACAATGCCATTGTAGCGCTCTCCCAGCTGAGCTATAGCCCCACGGCGAAAGAGAGGCGAATTCTGAAGGAATCCGCCGTTTCTGTCAAGCGCCTTTTAAAGAATTTGCGAAGATTGCTTTATGCACATCGCCAAGGCTAATAATGCCGACCAACTTGCCCGCCTCGACGACAGGAATTCGGCGAATTTTTTGCACGCACATAATAGAAACCGCCTTCATCAACGGCATCTCAGGGCTGGCAGATGCCACTAACTTGCTCATCAAATCGCTGGCTTGCAAACCCAAGGCATCGCTGTAACCTTTTTCCATCTTCTCGAAATCCGGCACACCCTCTTCGCGTGCCACCTCAGAGATGTCAGGGAACATTTTGCGCAACACGTCTTTCTCAGAAACGACACCAACAACAGTGTTGTTGTCATCCACAACCGGCATACCGCTGATCTTGTTAAAGCACATAACCTCAACCAGATCACGCACTGGGGTATTGGGCTTAGCGGTTTTAACGCTGGTATTCATGATGTCTTTAACTTTCATTCATCCTCCTCATTCATGCTAGGTTTTAGTCACACAAACATAACATAAAATCCCCCATAAGTCGCATTAGCTTTGGGGGATATGCCAGACTAAATCGCCAAGGTACGGATAAAGCTGACCGCCCGTTGAATGCGCTGCAATGCCCGCTCACGCCCGATCAATTCCAAGGTAATTTCCAGTGAGGGTGAAGAAGCACTGCCCGTCACCGCAACCCGCAACGGTGGTCCCACCTTCCCCAGCTTCAAACCTAATTTTTCGCAAGCGGCTTGAATCGCAGCGTGGATACCCTCGCCCTGCCAACTAGCCAAGACTGCCAATTCACCATGCACCGCCTGCAAATTGTCAGCGGTATCCGCCTTGAAATGCTTTTGCACCGCAGCAGGGTCAAATTCTGCGAACTCTTCGTAGAAATAACGACTGATAGCCACCATATCCACCAAAGTCTTGGCACGTTCACGCTGGGCATTGATGACATCAGCTAACGCAGGACCTTGAGATACATCCAGCTTTTGTGCCTGCAAATGCCATTGCAACTGTGCCGCTAACACCGCTACTGGCAGTGTTTTGATATAGTGCTGGTTGAGCCATAGCAATTTTTCGGTATTAAAGGCAGAGGGAGCGCGGTTGATCGCTTCCAGTGAAAATAATTCAATCATCTCCTCACGCGAGAAAATTTCCTGATCGCCATTCGACCACCCCAAACGCACCAAGTAATTCAATACGGCTTGCGGCAGGAAACCATCATCGCGGTATTGCATTACCCCCACAGCACCATGACGCTTCGACAAACGCTGCCCATCCGACCCCAGAATCATCGGCAAATGTGCAAATTTCGGGGGTTCAAAACCCAATGCCCGCATAATATTGATCTGACGCGGCGTGTTACTGATATGGTCGTCCCCACGAATAACGTGTGTCACCTGCATATCAATATCATCCACCACCACGGTCAAATTATACGTGGGTGTGCCATCAGAACGCGCAATAATTAAATCATCCAGTTCGGTATTGCTGATGGTAATTTTGCCGCGCACCAAGTCATTAATCTCCACGACGCCCGATTGCGGATTTCGGAAACGGATTACCGGCTCAATGCCTTCCGGCGGAGCTTCGTGCTGACGGTCACGCCATAGCCCGTTGTAACGCGGATTTTCTTTACGCGCCATTTGTTCTTCGCGCATCTGCTCCAGTTCTTCCTTACTGCAATAGCAACGGTAGGCGTGACCACTCGCGAGCAATTGCTGAATCACTTCTGCGTAACGGTCGAAACGCTGGGTTTGGTAAAACGGGCCTTCGTCATGCCCCAAATCCAGCCAGGCCATACCTTCCAGAATCGCATCCACCGATGCTTGCGTGGAACGTTCACGGTCGGTGTCTTCGATACGCAAAATGAAAGTGCCGCCCATCTTGCGGGCATACAGCCAAGAAAACAGCGCGGTACGTGCGCCACCAATATGCAAATAACCAGTCGGGCTGGGGGCAAAGCGAGTTCTGACGTTCATGGGCTTCCAGTGGGTAATTTTTAAATAAACCTTAAGCAAAACTGAACAAAAAATAATCGAAATATTCAGTTCAAATTCAGCGCCACCCTCACATAATTATCCGCGTTGAAGGGCTAAACTGGGCTAAAGGGGCAGAAGAATAATAACAGGGCTACGCCCCTTCTTTTTTATTCGGCACTGAAGCGCCTAATCATAATCACAAGTTTCAGGCATTGAAAGCCTTCCTTCGGGAAGGTTTTTTCCTTTCTACGCAACCAAGAAATACGCCAGTGCTTGCAACACCAGCCAAGCATAGACACCCGCCAGTATATCATCGAACATAATCCCAAAGCCGCCGGGTACATCACGATCCACCAAATGTATCGGCCAGGGTTTCCAAATGTCGAACAGGCGGAATAGGAAAAATCCCACTACAATCCACATCCACCCTGCCGGAGCCGCCATCATGGTTAACAAGAAACCCGCAAACTCATCCCACACAATGCCACCGTGATCGTGTACCCCCAAGCGTCGCGAGGATTCACCGCAAATCCAAATACCAGCCAATGACATCAGCAGCAATACCGCAACATACCCCCAGAGTGGCAACTGCACCAGCAACAAATACAACGGAATCGCTGCCAAGGTTCCAGCCGTTCCGGGTGCGAACGGTGACAAGCCACTGCCAAACCCGAAGGCAAGGAAGTGTACGGGGGAAGAAAAAACCGTTTTTGCCGGTACTGTTACATGCATGAAAACAAATTCCTATACGCTTAAGGCTTAGGGATTATACACATCTGGCATCAGGTCGCTATAATTGCGCCCCATTACCTAACCGGAAGCACAACATGACCACTTACACCTTTATTTATGACATAAACGGTATTGCCGATTTTGAAGAACGGGTGCTCAAAGCCTCCTTACGTCAGCCTGTCCTCGTAGACTTCTGGGCAGAATGGTGTGGCCCCTGCCTGTTCCTTGACCCGGTGTTGAAAGCCGTTATTCCCGAATACCACGGCAAAGTCATACTTGCCAAACTCGATACCGAAGAAGATGAAAACATGAAGCTGGCAGGTCGTAACCAAGTACGCGGATTCCCCACGGTCATCTTGTTTGAACATGGCAAAGAAGTCGCCCGCTTTAGCAGCGCTCGTAACAAACCATTTGTCCGGGAATTTATCGACACCAACAGCCAAATGCTGGCAAAAGTTAACTCCACACATCCATAAGACTAGCGTCCCAACATGAGTCATGCCATTATTCCGATAATAAACATTAATAACAATGATCAACAGTTGAGGGAATGGCATCACCATGAAAATCCATACGCTTTCCTATACCACCGCCCAAGGTTTTTCCGACAATCTACCGACCATGACAGCCGCACAACAGCTTGTCTTGATCTTTGGGCATTCCAGTTTTCTCGATAACCCCGAACCCTTTGCGGTACTGACGGCGCAATACCCGCAAGCGATTTTCATGGGCTGTTCCAGCGCGGGTGAAATTCTCGACAATCACATTCATGACAATAGCCTCGTCATTGCTCTGGTCGAGTTTGAATCCACCACCTTACGCCTCGCACAAGTGGCTATTCATAACCCAGCGGAGTCACGCACCATTGGGCGCTATCTGGCAGATAGCCTCGCACATGAAACTCTAAAAGGTATTTTCACCCTCTCGGATGGCTTGAAAGTCAATGGCAGCGAACTCACCAAAGGCTTTAATGAGGTCGTATCCCCTGCGATTACCGTCACGGGCGGGCTGGCAGGTGACGGCGAACGCTTTGTGAATACATGGGTATTAAAAGATGGCAAACCCACCAGTGGCATCGTCACAGCACTGGGATTATATGGCAAGGCACAAATCAGTCATGGTTCCAAAGGTGGTTGGAAACCTTTTGGTCCAGCCCGCGCAGTAACCCGTGCTGAAAATAACGTTTTATACGAATTAGGCGGTAAACCGGCACTGGCTTTGTATAAAACCTACCTCGGCGAGATGGCAGCCGGATTGCCCGCCACAGGGCTACGCTTCCCCTTGGCATTGAGCCAACCCGGTGAAGCCAAAGAACTGGTGCGCACCATCTTAGCCATTGATGAAGCCACCCAATCGCTCACGTTTGCCGGTGATATTCCGGTGGGTGCGCAAGCCCAGCTCATGCGAGCCAATCTGGAACAACTGGTGGAAGGTGCGGAAGACGCCGCTCTGATGAGCACAACGGATACCGACAAACCCGTGTTGTGTATTTCCATCAGTTGTGTGGGGCGGCGCATGGTCATGGGTGCGGATGCCGAAGAAGAAGTTGAAGCCGTGCTGGATCATCTGCCAGAAAATACCAGGCAAATTGGCTTCTATTCTTACGGGGAAATTTCACCGTTTGCCAAGGGTACTAATACCTGCGACCTACACAACCAAACCATGACGCTCACCACCATTCATGAGTGATTACGGGCGCACACTGCAAAGATTCATCCCCGGTTAGCATCGCAGGACTATGCTGATATTGCGTGAAGAAAAAACCAAAATTCTGCCGCAATGCTGTCAACGTTGCCCCAGAATCTGCGTTAACTCTCTCCACCGACAACAAATTAACCAAACCAAACAGGGGTGCATTATGAACAAAATAACGTTGGCAACGCTTACCGTTGCCTTGTTGCTCAGCGCCGGAAACGCCGCCGCTGCCACTGACCCGGATTTCGACCGTCTGGATACCAACAAAGATGGTTTAATTTCTTGGCCTGAATACGCCGCCAAAAACCCCAAATCTGGCAAACTTGACCCACGACGCATTTTTGACAATGTGGATACTAACCGCGATGGCTATATCGACACGGCTGAATTTGCTGAAATGAAACGCCGCCGCGATAAGCGTAAGCCCTAAACACGCCTATTCCTCATGGAATCTGACGTTTATTTATTTCAGGCAACAGGTAGAATGTAATCATCATCACTAAACCATAACGAGGATTATCGCATGAGCGCATTAGACCGTATCGATCAAGCCGTTAAAAGCAACCCCGTCGTCATTTTCATGAAAGGCACACCGAAAATGCCACAATGTGGGTTTTCCAGCCGCGCTTCCCAAGCATTGATGGCGTGCGGCGAAGAGTTTGCTTACGTTAACGTATTGAGTGACCCGGAAATTTTCCAAGACCTCCCGCAATACGCCAACTGGCCAACATTCCCACAAGTTTACATCAATGGCGAATTGATCGGTGGCTGTGACATTACCTTGGAAATGTACGCAAACGGTGAATTGCAGAAAATGGTCAAAGAAGCCATGAAAGGTGGCGCGGGCGAAGCGGCTTAATTGCGCAAGCTGAGCACAGAAAAAAGGGCTTGATACTGGTATTCAAGCCCTTTTTTTTCAAGCCGACTTAAGCTGCGGCTTTTTTCTTTTCTTCAGCGGCTGCATGAAGTGCATCATTAATGGCGTAGCCGTAAGAGCAGTCGACTTCAATCCGCACCCGCATTAGACCATCATCGCCCTCGTCCAACATTACCGCCAAGGGGTTACGGCGCTGGAAACGGCGATGCGGCTTGCTTAACCACATGACCCGCATTTGGCTGCTGAACGGAAACGTGGTGCGCAATGCATCAGCGATACCCACAATATGATCAATACGGTTCATCATTGCTGGGGTTTGTGGGAAAACTTTATCGCCCTGACGGTATTGCTGCAAATGGCGCGGGCGTACTTCTTCACCCAACTGCAAAATCGCCAGCATGTCATCCGCGCTGATCTTCCATTCATCCATGTGATTAAGAACGCCCCGTGTTAAAGCGCCCATTTCTTCGCTTGAAAAAGTTTGCATGAATTAATCCCTCTTTTTCAGGCCAGCAATCGACACCACTTTCGGCGCACTGACTTCATCAATAAAATGTGGACGCTCTTCACTCACCCCAGCCGCTTGCGCCAACTCACGTTCACGTGCCGCAATCAAGTCGAAACATTTTTTAACATCTTCAACCGTAGCATCGGATAAGGGATAACGCACGGCGGAATCTGAAGGTGTCAGATCGCGAATAATACCGCCGAGGGTTTTACGCATCGCCATCAGGATACGCCTTTCTGTGGAAAATTGTTCTGCTGACATGATTAATATAGCCTGCCTGTAATGCTGCAAAGTAATGACATTATCTTAACAGCTAAGCTAATACCATACCACCAAGGTGGGGATTGCCCCATATCATCAAGCCGTCAGGGCTGCAACAAACAAACCGACCGCTTCCAATAACACAATACTCGCCCCAATCGAGTCCCACGTTAGCCCGCCACTCGTCCGTTTCAAGCGCAAACGGATCAGCAGCAGTAACACAAACACTCCCAACAACGGAATGCCCACCACTAACGCCATTGGCAATGCCAATAACAACCAAATAAACAAAGAAACATAGGGAAACTCAGCCCGAAAATCCTGAGTAACGGCTTGTCCCGGTGCACTCGGCGTAAACCCAATCAGCGCAACGACCAATAAACGTGCAGCAAGCGGAGCCATCATGATATACAACCACAATTTGTATTCAATCAACACCGAAAGCGCCGAGAACTTAACCATCATCACCAGTGCCATCACTCCCATGACACCGAAATGCGGTATCGGCAACTGTGCCGCCTTTGCCTCATCCTCTGCTACGGCAGAATCCCCCCCAAAAAACCACACATTAATGCTACGCGCCAAGGCATCCAGATGATGCAATTCGCTAATAAATAACCAAGCCGTCAACAAAATCACCGAAGCCAGCATGGGTTCAATGCTTTCCAGACGCCACGCGGTCAGGGCAAGCAGCCCTCCCATTAACGCGCCAATCACCGGAAACCAGACTAAACCACGCCCTTTTTCTTCCGCAGAAAACGCGGAAACCGACGGTGCAGGCAATAATGTCAGCACACTCAACGCCACCTGAAAAGAACGCAGTACCGCTTTCATCATCCGCAACCATGCGCCAGCAAACTAGCCCACTCACCGCTACGGTCACGCAACACGCGCAAGCGTGTCAACGCACCGTACTCAATATTTAACGCCAGCAAGCGCTCATCCGGCATTTGCAACACATGCGCGAGAATCGTGCGAATCACCAACGCATGAGTCACCACCAACACCCGTTCCCCCCGGTAGGCACGCCCTAGCTCTGTCCATGCATCCAAGACACGGGCGCGAAAATCGCCAAAACTTTCCCCGCCCGCTGGCGACACTTGAGCAGGGTTTACCCACCATTCTGCCAATTGCTCAGGGTGGGTAGCCATCACCTCTTGTGGATTATGCCCCTCCCATTCCCCAAAATGGATTTCACGCAGGCGTTCGTCGCGTACCAGCGGCAAATCCTGTTTTTGTGCAAACCACTCAGCGAAGGAAGCGCATTGCATCCGAGGAGAAGTAACGACAGCATCCCAGTCTGCACTGGAACGACCGAATGCTTGTTTGAGCTGCTTCCAACCGGCTTTGCTGAGCGGGGTATCGAGTTCACCACAGAACACATCCCCCGCCTCCACTGCACCGTGTTGCAACAAGCCAACATGGGTAAAATTATTGGCCACTATTGATAGCTAACTCCAACAATTTCGTATTCACGCACCCCGCCGGGAGCCTGCACCACCGCCACATCACCCTCTTCCTTACCAATCATTGCCCGCGCAATTGGCGAGGAAACCGCCACACGGTTATGCTTAATATCCGCCTCAATGTCACCCACAATCTGATAGGTGATAGTGCCGCCGGTTTCGACCTCTTCCAATTGCACGGTTGCGCCGAATACAACTTTACCGGGATTCATCGCACCCACAGCCACCACATCAATGATTTGCGCCATTGACAACGTGCTTTCCAGTTCCTTGATACGACCTTCGCAGAAACTCTGCTGTTCACGTGCCGCGTGGTATTCGGCATTTTCTTTCAAATCGCCGTGTTCACGGGCGGTGGCAATCGCCTGAATGATTTGTGGGCGTTCCTCAGTTTTCAAACGCTGCAATTCAGCTTTCAAACGTTCGGAACCCTTCAATGTTAGCGGTGGTCTAGTACTCATCGCTTCAAACCCCTTGTTCTGTTATTTCCTGATGTAAATCTTGCAAGCAATACACTTGCTCACTGTCAGTGTAGGCCATCGCTTTGCACAATGCCCGCGCACCTTCAATCGTGGTGGTGTAGGTAATTTTGTGCTGCAAGGCTTCGCGGCGAATCTCGAACGAATCGCGGGTCGACTGTTCGCCTTCGGTCGTGTTCACGATCAAGTCGATTTCCTCGTTCTTGATCATATCGACGATGTTGGGGCGACCTTCACGCATTTTGTTAACGATTTCGCAGGTGACACCGACGTTCTGCAATTCGCGTGCCGTCCCACGGGTAGCCACAATCTTGAAGCCTTGCCCGATCAGCATATCGCCCACTTCTTTCAAGTGACGGCGGTCTGCTTCGCGCACGCTGATGAACGCCACGCCGGAAGTTGGGTAAACTTCGCCCGCTGCGTATTGCGCCTTGCCGAAAGCTTCCGCAAAGGTTCTGCCCACACCCATGACTTCGCCGGTGGATTTCATTTCCGGGCTAAGAATCGGGTCAACGCCGGGGAATTTAATGAACGGGAACACCGCTTCTTTCACCGCGTAGTAGGACGGAATGATTTCGTTCAACGCATTCTGACTTGCCAAACTTTGACCAGCCATGCAACGTGCTGCGACTTTTGCCAGCGGACGACCAATGGCTTTGGAAACGAATGGCACGGTACGTGAGGCACGCGGGTTCACTTCCAGCACGTATACATCGTCGCCCTTGATTGCAAATTGCGCGTTCATCAAACCGATAACATTGAGGGCTTTGCCCATGCGCACCATTTGCTCGCGCAATTGGTCTTGAATCGCGACACTCAGGGAATACGGCGGTAAGGAACACGCCGAGTCACCGGAGTGGATACCCGCTTGTTCGATGTGCTGCATAATGCCGCCGATCAACACGTTTTCACCGTCGCAAATCGCATCCACGTCGACTTCAATCGCGTCATCCAGATAACGGTCGAGCAATACCGGCGAATCGTTGGACACGGATACTGCCGTGGTCATGTAACGGCGCAATTCGTTTTCGTGGTAAACGATTTCCATCGCCCGCCCGCCCAGCACGTAAGACGGACGTACCACCAGCGGGTAGCCGATTTCGTCTGCCAGGCGTACCGCTTCGTCAATGCTTCTGGCGGTGCGGTTCGGCGGCTGTTTCAAGCCGAGTTTATGAATCAGTTGTTGGAAACGTTCGCGGTCTTCCGCCAAGTCGATGGAATCCGGCGATGTACCAATAATCGGTGCGCCCAAGGCTTCCAAATCGCGTGCCAATTTCAGCGGGGTTTGCCCACCGTATTGCACGATCACCCCAAAAGGTTTTTCCAAATCGACGATTTCCATCACGTCTTCGAGCGTTAGCGGCTCGAAATACAGACGGTCGGAGGTGTCGTAGTCGGTGGAAACGGTTTCCGGGTTGCAATTGACCATAATGGTTTCAAAGCCATCATCACGCAACGCCAACGCCGCGTGGACACAGCAGTAGTCGAATTCGATGCCTTGCCCGATACGATTGGGGCCGCCGCCTAACACCATGATTTTCTTGCGGTCGGTCGGGTTGGATTCGCACTCTTCTTCGTAAGTGGAATACATGTATGCGGTATTGGTGGCAAATTCTGCCGCGCAGGTATCGACGCGCTTGTAAACCGGACGCACATTGAGCTTGTGACGTGCCACCCGCACCGTTTTTTCGGTTTCGTGCAGCAGTTTAGCCAAACGACGGTCAGAGAAGCCTTTGCGCTTCAAGTTGCGCATTTCATCAACGCTAATGCTATTCAGCAAACGGTCTTTCAAACCATTTTCCATATCGACCAGTTCTTTGATTTGCACCAAGAACCACGGGTCGATGCTGGTTTGCGCAAACAGCTCTTCGATGCTCATGCCCAAACGGAACGCATCCGCGACGTACAAAATACGTTCGGAACTGGCTTCAGTCAGTTGGCGGCGCAAGGTGTCTTTTGCGTCAGGGTCTTGCGGATCAATGCGCTCGTTCAAGCCATCAATGCCGGTTTCCAAACCGCGCAGGGCTTTCTGGAACGACTCTTGGAAGGTGCGCCCCATTGCCATGACTTCGCCCACCGACTTCATTTGCGTGGTCAAACGCGAGTCGGCTTGCGGGAATTTCTCGAAGGTGAAACGCGGGATTTTGGTCACCACGTAGTCGATGGATGGCTCGAACGATGCAGGCGTTGCCCCGCCGGTAATCTCGTTGCGTAATTCGTCCAAGGTGTAGCCGACCGCCAGTTTCGCCGCAACTTTCGCAATCGGGAAACCCGTCGCTTTGGATGCCAGTGCGGAAGAACGCGACACACGTGGGTTCATTTCGATCACGATAATGCGCCCGTTGTTCGGGTTGACCGAGAATTGGACGTTGGAACCGCCGGTGTCTACGCCGATTTTGCGTAAGACCGCAATCGACGCATTCCGCAGTAACTGGTATTCCTTGTCGGTCAAGGTTTGCGCAGGCGCTACCGTAATCGAGTCGCCGGTGTGGATACCCATTGGGTCAAGGTTTTCGATGGAACAGATGATAATGCAGTTGTCGTTGCGGTCACGCACGACTTCCATTTCATACTCTTTCCAGCCGAGCAGGGATTCTTCCAGCAGGACTTCGCTGGTGGGTGACATATCCAAGCCACGCGCCACGATGGTTTCAAATTCCTGCTTGTTGTAAGCGATACCGCCGCCGCTGCCGCCCATCGTGAACGAGGGACGAATGACTACCGGAAAGCCGAGGGTAGCTTGCACCGCACGGGCTTCGTTCATCGTATGCGCTACGCCGGAACGGGCGGATTCGAGGCCGATTTCATCCATCGCCACTTTGAATTTCTGGCGGTCTTCTGCCATGTCGATGGAGACTTCGTTCGCACCGATCATGTCCACGCCGAACTTTTCCAGCACGCCCTGGCGGGAAAGGTCGAGCGCACAATTGAGCGCGGTTTGCCCGCCCATTGTCGGCAATAGCGCGTCAGGGCGTTCTTTTTCAATAATCTTGGCAACGGTCTCCCAGCGAATTGGCTCGATGTAAATCGCATCCGCCATATTCGGGTCGGTCATAATGGTCGCGGGGTTGGAATTGACCAGAATGACGCGGTAGCCTTCCTCACGCAAGGCTTTACACGCTTGCGCCCCGGAATAGTCGAATTCGCACGCCTGACCGATAATGATCGGGCCTGCACCAATAATCAGAATGCTGTTAATGTCAGTGCGTTTAGGCATGTGCGGCTCTCATCATCTCAATGAAACGGTCGAATACCGGGGCTACGTCGTGCGGGCCGGGGCTGGCTTCGGGGTGTCCTTGGAAACTTAACGCGGGGCAGTCAGTGCGTTCCAGCCCTTGCAATGTGCCATCGAACAACGAGCGGTGCGTGGCACGCACGTTGGCGGGAAGCGTGGTTTCATCGACCGCAAAACCGTGGTTCTGGCTGCTGATCATCACGCACTTGCTGTCTAAATCTTGCACCGGATGGTTTGCGCCGTGATGCCCGAATTTCATTTTGACGGTTTTCGCACCGCTGGCCAAACCGAGCAATTGATGACCTAAGCAGATGCCAAACGTTGGAACTTTCTGTTCCAGCACTTCACGAATCGCGGTAATCGCGTAATCGCACGGTTCTGGGTCGCCGGGGCCGTTGGAGAGGAATACGCCATCGGGTTTCATCGCTAGTACATCTGCTGCGGGAGTTTGCGCAGGGACGACGGTAACGCGGCAACCACGATCCACCAACATGCGCAGGATATTGGTTTTGATGCCGTAATCGTAAGCGACGATGTTAAATTCAGCATTGTCAGCGGTGGAGGGACGCGGTGTAGCGGGGTTTAATTGCCAACTGCCTGTCGTCCACACATAGCTGGTTTTGACGGTGACTTCTTTCGCCAAATCCATGCCTTTTAAGCCGGGGAAGGAACGTGCTGCATCCAGTGCTATGTCCACAGACAGATTTTCACCTGCCATAACGCAGCCACGCTGTGCGCCTTTTTCACGCAAAATGCGCGTTAAACGGCGCGTGTCGATGTCGGCAATGGCGACAACGTTATGGCGGGCTAAATAGTCAGGCAGGGATTCTTCCGCACGCCAGTTACTGTAAACCGTTGGCACATCGCGCACGATCAAGCCAGCCGCATGGACTTGCGTAGACTCGCAATCTTCCTGATTGACACCAACATTACCAATGTGGGGATAAGTCAGCGTGACGATTTGACGTGAATACGACGGGTCAGTCAGGATTTCCTGATAGCCGGTCAGTGCGGTATTAAAGACCACTTCACCCGTGGTTTGGCCATCACAGCCGATGGAACGCCCGTGGAAAACACTCCCGTCTTCCAGCACCAGCAGTGCTTGCTTGTTCAAAAGAACCTCCGAAGTCTACATACGAAACGGGATGAGGCGTGGCTCATCCCGTGAAATTAGTAGGATGGCATTTTACTCTCTGCCCGACAGAGTGTCCATGCACGCTTTCACGGAAACTTAATGCTTATGCGCTGATCTATTGTATT
>JBEUIR010000005.1:0-25244 GCA_040415395.1 Candidatus Thiothrix namsaraevi | reverse complement strand
CCAGTGCCAGTGCCACCCGTACCACCAGTTGAACAACCATTACCACCTTGGTTTCCTTGACCGCCTTGGTTGCCTTGACTGCCGCTGTTGCCACCTTGCATTTGTTGCAGCAACTGCATGATCATTTGTAGTAAGCTCATCAGTAACTGGGTGGAATCGCCACCGAGTCCCGGCATTCCAGTTGTGCCACCCATCATGGATGAGGTAGATGAACCTAAGCCAGAAGTTGAACTGGTATTGTTGTTGCCGTAGTTACCGCTAATCACTGAGTGATTGCTGGTGCCATTGATAGAGTTGAGAGTGGACATTGATTTGCTCCTTTGCCTTTACTAATCGTGACTGAAGTCATTTCAGCCGCTTTTTATTATTCCGCGCGCAACAGCCTGAGTGGTTCAGGGTCAACAGACGTGCCAAAAAATCCATATCAGACGTGCCGTTTCTGTTTCACTCGAAATAAATTTTGTTGCGCTCTGCTTTGAGGTTTGGTGCGTTGCGCGATGTTCTGGAGTATGTGTCAAGCTTTTTTAATTCGTGATGGTAGAGGGGATGAAAGTTGCAAACTCACTTACGAGCGGTTCATGTGCGGGTGTTGTTGGGGCGTTTACAATGGGGAATGATTCGCTGATGATGCGGTCTTATGCATTAATCCACCTCACCAGAAGGCCATTTTCTCATGACTGACTCCTCTCTTGCCAAGCCGTTGAGCTGGGCTGAAGCGTTGCAGGCGTTTCTGCATCCGCGTGTTATCACTATGTTGTTCCTAGGGTTTTCGGCGGGGATTCCAATCTTGTTGATCTTTTCTTCCCTGTCGTTGTGGTTGGGCGAAGCGGGGGTGGAGCGCAAGGCGGTGACGTTTTTCAGTTGGGCGGCGTTGGGGTATTCGTTCAAGTTTGTGTGGGCACCGTTAATCGACAAGCTGCCATTGCCATTTTTGACTGCATGGTTAGGTAAGCGGCGGGCGTGGTTGTTGGTTGCTCAGGCGTTGATCATTGTGGCGATTGTGTTGATGGGAAATATTGATCCGGCGTTGGGGCAAGACCATTTGGTGTTGATGGCGTGGGCAGCCGTTTTGCTAGGTTTTTCATCGGCAACGCAGGATATTGTGATTGATGCGTACCGGATTGAGGCAGCGGAAACCCGTTTGCAGGCGATGATGTCTTCCACGTATATCGCGGGTTATCGGTTGGGAATGATTGTGGCAGGGGCTGGGGCGTTGTTTTTGGCGTCTTGGCTGGGGTCGGAAAAAGAGCATTATGTGTACGCGGCATGGCAGTGGACGTATTGGGCAATGGCGGCGACGATGTTGGTGGGGGTGGTGACAACATTGGTGATTCCTGAGCCGGAGCAAAAGCAGGCGGATCGTTACCATTACGCGGCGCTGGATTATCTGCGTTTGGTATTGGTATTTGCCGCAGCGGTATCCGTATTTGTGTTGGTGTTTGCTTACACGAAGGGCACGTTTGGGGAATGGCAGGCAGTGGTGGATGATGCGTTTGCCGGTTTCGGTTTGGAGGCATTGCATTTGCTGATGGCACTGCTGATGGCGGTGTTAATGGGCTGGTTATTGGTGGCGCTTGGGGCGGTGAATCGGGCAATGGCGCGGGATACGTGGTTTTCACCGATTGTGGATTTTTTTAGCCGCTACGGGGTGCGCACGGCGTTTTTATTGCTGGCATTGATTGGTTTGTATCGGATTACCGATATTGTCCCCGGTGTGATTTCTAACGTGTTTTACCAAGATCTGGGGTTTAGTAAGCCGGAAATTGCGACAGCGGTGAAAACTTTTGGGGTGGTGGTGAGTATTGCGGGTGGTTTCATGGGTGGGCTGTTTGCGACCCGCTATGGGGTGATGCGCACCTTGATGTTAGGGGCGATTCTGACGGCGTTTACGAATTTGGTATTCGTGTGGCTGGCGTATGTCGGGCATGATGTGACGGTCATGTACATCGCGGTGACGGCGGATAATCTGGCGGCAGGGTTTGCGAGTGCAGCATTTGTGGCGTTTTTGTCGTCATTGACCAGCGTATCGTTTACAGCGGTGCAATACGCGATTTTCAGCTCGTTAATGACATTGTTGCCGAAAACCATTGGCGGGTATTCCGGCACGATTGTGGATAATATTGGCTACCCCGGCTTTTTCACTTTTACTACTTTAATTGGCATTCCGGTGCTGTGGTTGGTCTGGGCGGCGGGTAAGCATTTGAAGGTGGAATGAGGCGGGTGCAGATTGTGCCTCATTAATGCAGCGCTTGGATGACAGGAATCTCTAATTCGCTGTAGTGTTTTTTAGAGGTGTGGCGATGATTTTGGTTAGGGTCAGTGCTGTGCGAATCGTAAATGCTGTAAATAATGCCCAAGTCTTGTTCGATTTCAACATGACGGTAGGAGTGCAGGTGTCGGATTGCTTCGATGGTGGTGGTGTAGGGTAGTGGCCCGGTGGTTCTGACCACGCCCCAAAAGCCTACCCCAACGGTGGTCACGTTGTAGTGTAGGATGTTGTGAATCACTTGTTGGATGACCGCGAATAGAAAGGGATGACCGGCAGCCGCGATGACATGCCATTGTTGGAACTCGCCGCCTTCAATCGCTGCGAGTTCCGGGTGCAGCCCCCAAGCGTGGTATTTGTTTTGATCCCACTTGGAGAGGATATAACGGTCATCGGGTAACAGTACGTCATCCAGCGGGCGGGTCGTGGTGCTTTTCATATCAAGGTAGACACCGCCTTGTGCATAAATGAGCAAATACCGAAAAAAATCAACCCGTGCTGCTCCGTAGGCTGGGTCGATCAAACGGTAAATGTCTACTATTTCCTGCCCATAATATTGCCGGATGATGGTCTCAATGTCAGCGTCATCATACAGCCGGTATTCCCAAGCGGGATTAAGTTGTTTGATGTGACCGATATTTTTTTGTAGCGGTATCGGCAAGTTGGTTTTGGAATAATACGTTTGGTGTATTACTTTGGGGATGCACTCAGCTTGTGGAATAATGGCGATTACGGGGGGGTGTGGCATTATTGTCCTCATCCATGCATGTGTAACTCGACGCTGATACTAAACTGAAAGCGGGTTTGGCGAGCAGTGATTGGGATAAGTGTTATCGGTTTGCTTACTAGCGGCATTCCTGCTGCAAATTCGCTGCTCTGGCACTCATGCTGACAAGGAGAGGGAATTCACAGCGTTTTAAACAATACTTGTGAATTGCGCTGGTAGTTATACAGCGATTTTTTATTGGTAGGCAGTTCATCCACGCTGCCTTTTTCAAAGCCGCGTTCCCGAAACCAATCGGTGGTCTGGGTGGTTAACACTAGCAAGTGGGTTTTACCTTGTGTTTTCGCGAGTTGCGTGACATGTTTTAGGAGTTTGTCGCCGCGATTGCCGCCGCGATCTTGCTGACTGACGGCGAGGCAGGCGAGTTCGGCGACTTGTGGATCGGCGGTGTCATACAGCGCAACGCACGCAATCACCTCGCGGTCGCGGAGAATAATGTGAAAGTTGTCGATTTCCAGTTCCAGTTGTTCGCGGGAGCGTTTGATTAAAATGCCGCGTTCTTCCAGCGGGCGGATCAGTTCCATAATCCCACTGATGTCTTCAATCGTCGCGGCGCGTAGACGTTCAAACTGTTCGGCGGCGATCATGCTGCCCACGCCATCGCGTGTGTACAGTTCCAGCAGCAATGCCCCATCAATGTCAGCGTCGAGTAGGTGGATGCGTTCCACTTGGTTTTCTGAGGCTTCAATCACGGCGGGTAGCAGCGCGTTGTAGGGCAGGCTGGCTTTGGCTTCCTCAAGGGTGAGTTCGTGCGGCAAATTCAGTGGTTGGTGGCTGAGGAAAATCAGCTTGTCGGCTTTAATCGCTGTGGTGGCAGCGACCGCGACTTGTTCGTAACGCAGGTTGTAGGCTTCGCCCGTCGGTGAATAACCCATCGGCGAGAGCAGTACGATATTGCCGGAATCGAGTTGCTGCTGCATTAGCGTGTGGTTGATTTTGCGCACTTGCCCGCTGTAGCCGTAGTCGATGCCGTCGCAAATGCCGAGCGGACGCGCCGTAATGTAATTGCCAGAAATAATCCCTAAACCTTCATTATTCAGGGACGGTTGATTGAGCGCATGAGTCAGCAAGTTTTCGATGCGGATACGCAAAAAACCGATGGCTTCCTGTGCCGCCAGCAACGACGTGCTGTCGGTAACGCGAATGCCTTTGTGCAAGCGAATCGGGGTGTTAGTGCGGTGCAAACGTTCGTCAATTTGTGGGCGCGTGCCGTGTACCAGCACCAGCCGTGCGCCGAGGCTGGAAATAATGGCGAGGTCTTGCACAATGTGCCGAAAGTGTGGCGTGGCAATCACTTCACCGGCAAACGCGATCACGAAGGTTTTGCCACGATGGTTGTGGATGTAGGGTGCGGCTTCGCGGAAAAACGTGACGCTGTGCGGGCTGGGTGCGGGCCTCATGCAGGCTATCCTTCGGTTAGCAACATCTGGTCAACCAAGTCGCAGATGCAGTGGATGAGCAGCAAATGGGTTTCCTGAATTCGCGCCGTGCTGTCAGCGGGAACACGCAATTCTACATCACCGGCTTGCAACAGGTCTTTCATGCTGCCACCCGCTTTACCACTCAGGGCGATGACATGCATTCCGCACTCATGCGCCGCGTCGATGGCACGATTCACATTGATGGAATTGCCGCTGGTGGAAATTGCCAGCAATACGTCACCGTTGCGCCCCAAGGCTTCAATCTGCCGAGAAAATACTCGCTCATAGCTGTAGTCGTTGGCGATGGAGGTGAGGGTGGAGGTGTCGGTGGTCAGCGCAATCGCGGGCAGACCCCGGCGTTCTTGCTCGAAACGGTTGAGCATTTCGGAGGAGAAATGTTGCGCATCCCCCGCCGAACCGCCATTGCCGCAACTGAGGATTTTGCCACCGTGCTGCACGGCGTCGAATACCAGCGTAGCGGCGGCGATAATCGGCTCCTGCAACACCGCGAGAGCTTTTTGCTTGGTTTCAATGCTGGCGGCGAAGTGTTGTTGAATGCGTGTTTGCAAATTCATGCGTTAGCCCGTGTCGAAAGCGTTTTTGATCCAAAGGATAGCGTTATCACCTTCGACCGCTACTACGTCAAAACGTGCCTGGGCATCCGGTGCGCGGTATTGCAAATAATGTTGTGCGGTGCGGATGATACGCGCTTGTTTGCGTGGGTCAATACTGTGCAATGCGCCGCCGTAACGGGTAGTTTTGCGGTAGCGCACTTCGACGAACACAATGACATTGCCATCGCGCATAATCAGGTCGATTTCGCCCATTTTCAGGCGGTAATTCTGGTGCAGCAGGTGTAAACCGCTGGCTTGCAAATGTTCACAAGCCAGTTGTTCGGTGCTGATGCCGCGTTGCAGGTGCGGCGCTTGCGCCTTATTGTCCAACGGCTTGCGGTACGCCGTTAGCAAACGTGGCGAATAGCAAGGTGCGTTGAATTTGGCGATTGCCCATTAAACGGATATTGCCGGTTTTGCCATTGACTTGCGTGCTGGGGTTACGCGCAATGCTGGGCAGGTTTTTGGCAATCAGGAACGCATCCATCCCCAGTGCGAACATGCGCGGGAATTGCGAGTTGTTGAGTGTGCCGGATTGCAAACCTTCCATCACCCAGGGGATTTCGGTGTACAAAATACCGTCAAGATCGGCATCTTTACCAGCATCAACCCGCCCGGAAAAAATATGTGAGGTGGCATAAATCGGCAATTCCGGCGCTTGTGCGGCTAACAAGGGGCGCATCAGGCGGGCTTGGCTGGGGGATGCTGCCAGGAACACCATGCTGGCGCGACCTTGGGTAGCGGCTAAGGCATTTTGTACGTTTTGCAGGTAAGCGTTCGATGGTGCGTCAGGAAATTGTTGAATATTGATCACTTGGCCGCCTTTGGCTTGGTAGGCGGCACGGAATGCGCCGGAGATGCGATCCCCCCAACTGGAAGCGGGCGCTAACACGATGGCAGTGCGTAAGCCACGTGCACTGGTGGTTTCGGCGACTTGGCGGGCTTCGTCTTCTGGCAATAACCCGAATTGGTAAAGCGCACCGGGTATATTACGGCTATTGGTCAGATAGTTCAGGCTGAGCAGGGGTTTGGAGAGCACTTGCGGTTGGGCGAGTAATTCAGCTAAGGATTCTTTATCCAATGGTCCGATGACAATATCCGCACCATCGGCGACGGCGCGTTGGTATTGAGCCACTGCACCACCTGCACTGACATCATAGAGTTGTACGCTGGTTTCGCGGGCAACACTGTTACGGGCGGTGTCGATACCCCGGTAAATTTCTTGGCCGACACTACCCAATGCCCCGGATTGTGGCAGGAGTGCCGCTACGCGCGTGACGCTGGTGGGTACAAGTGCCGCTTGTACATTTTGGACACTGGGTGCAGCACCGCCACCATTGCTACTTGCCATCGCTTGGGCGCGTTGCTGGATGTGTTTAACTTTTTCACGCAAGGCTGGGGACAGGTTATCCAAATTAGTGGGTAAGGTGCGCAGTGCGAGTGCGGGGTTGTTTTGTTGCAACGCCAAGAGCGCTCTGACATAAGCTTGGCGGGCGCGGTTTTCACCATCGAGAGCGGAAGCAGGAATTTTTGCCAGATAGGTGTTGGTTAAATTGGCATCGCCGATGGAGGCGGTAATTTCAGCGGCTTGCAAAATGACGCGCTCGCGTTGCGGGCTAGGGTAGCGTGCAGCGGCTGCGTAATAGGTTTGCGCCGCTTCGCGTTTTTTCCCCTGATTAAATAGCGCGTTGGCTTGTTCAACCGTGGCATTGCCTTGGGTGACTGAACTGCCGTCGTTATTGATGAAGTCGTTGGGCGAACAGCCTTGCAACATCAATGGGACAGCCAATAAGGCGATAGCGCAGTATTTCAGAATGCTTTGGTGAAATCGTAATGGCATGGTGTGCTTCCTAGTACCTGTTTGTGGGGTATGGTTGCCGAAATATAGCATTTTTTGCTGGGTATGACGTATGTTTGATACGGCTGGCGGTATTTTACTGGGGATATTCTGGCGTTTGCCCACTGATAAACATCAATTAAGCCTATTAACAATCCGGCTATATGTCGAAAATAGGACTATGCTTATTGGCGAGAGTTGCTACTAATAAGTAAGGGAGGTGTTCTAATGTCCACAGGTTTGGCTGTTGCTATTTTGTGTGCGCTTGCCGCACTCGTTTATGGTCTGGTGACGACGCGCTGGGTGCTTGCCCGCCCGGAAGGGAATGCAGAAATGCGGCGGATTGCGCAGGCTATTCAGGAAGGGGCGCAAGCTTATTTGAATCGTCAATACACCACGATTGCGGTGGTGGGAATTCTGTTATTTGCGGTTATTTTCATTGCACTGGGTTGGCAAACCGCGATTGGTTTTGCGTTGGGTGCGGTGCTATCCGGTGCAACAGGCTATATCGGCATGAATGTGTCGGTGCGGGCGAATGTGCGCACGGCAGAGGCTGCCAAAGATGGTCTGAATGCCGCGTTGGATGTGGCATTTAAGGGCGGGGCAATTACTGGCATGTTGGTGGTTGGTTTGGCGTTGCTGGGGGTGGCAGGTTATTACGCGGTATTGACTTTGACCGGTACGTCATCGATGGATGCGATTCATGCGCTGGTCGGTTTGGCGTTCGGTGGTTCCTTGATTTCGATTTTTGCACGGTTGGGCGGCGGTATTTTCACCAAGGGCGCGGATGTTGGCGCGGATTTGGTGGGCAAGGTGGAAGCGGGTATTCCTGAAGACGATCCGCGTAACCCTGCTGTTATCGCCGATAATGTGGGCGATAACGTTGGTGATTGCGCGGGGATGGCGGCAGATTTGTTTGAAACCTACGCGGTGACGATTATTGCGACCATGTTGCTCGGTGGGTTGCTGATGAATGGCGCGGAAAATGCCATTGTGTACCCGCTGGTGTTGGGGGGCTTTTCCATTCTGGCGTCGATTTTAGGCGCTATGTTTGTGAAGGCGCGTACCGGTGGCAAGATTATGAATGCGCTGTACCGTGGTTTGGCGGTGGCAGGCGGGGCATCACTGATCTTTTTCTACCCTGTTACCATGATTATGATGGGGGATAACCCGGATTATTCCGTGAATGCGTTGTATGGCTCAGCAGTGATTGGGCTGGTGCTGACGGCGGCGATGGTGTGGATTACGGAATATTACACCGCTACCGAATACAGCCCAGTGCGGCATATTGCGCAAGCGTCTACCACCGGTCACGGCACTAACGTGATTGCAGGTCTCGGCGTGTCAATGCGTTCCACGGCAGCGCCTGTGTTGGCGGTGTGTTTAGCCATTTGGGGCGCTTATGAACTCGCAGGTTTGTACGGGATTGCGATTGCAGCAACCTCAATGTTGTCAATGGCGGGGATTGTGGTGGCGTTGGATGCTTATGGTCCGATTACTGACAATGCGGGTGGGATCGCGGAAATGGCGGGTTTGCCGGATGATATTCGCAATATTACTGACCCGTTGGATGCGGTGGGCAATACCACAAAAGCCGTGACCAAAGGTTATGCGATTGGCTCAGCGGGCTTGGCGGCGTTGGTGTTGTTTGCGGATTATACTTATGCCTTGTCAGCGGCACATCAGACGGTAATGACCTTTGACCTTTCCAACCATTTGGTGATTATCGGTTTGTTTATCGGCGGGATGGTGCCGTATTTGTTTGGGGCAATGGCGATGGAAGCCGTGGGGCGTGCCGCCGGTTCGGTGGTGGTGGAAGTGCGCCGCCAATTCCAGACGATTCCGGGCATTATGGATGGCACCGCCAAGCCGGAATACGGTACTTGCGTGGATATGCTAACCAAATCGGCGATTAAGGAAATGATTGTGCCGTCATTATTGCCAGTGGCAGTGCCGGTGATTGTGGGGCTGACCTTGGGGCCACAGGCACTCGGCGGGGTGTTGCTGGGAACGATTGTGACGGGAATTTTCGTGGCAATTTCCATGACAACCGGCGGCGGTGCTTGGGATAATGCCAAGAAATATATCGAGGAAGGCAATTTCGGTGGCAAAGGTTCGGAAGCGCATAAAGCCGCTGTGACAGGCGATACTGTCGGCGACCCGTACAAGGATACGGCAGGCCCTGCGATTAACCCGTTGATCAAAATCATTAACATTGTCGCATTGCTGATTGTGCCGTTGTTGGCGTAAGGTAGCGCACGGCTGGCGTTGCCAGTCAAAACCAGAAGCCCGCCCTTCGTGGTGGGCTTCGTTGTTTGGGGAAGTGGATGAAACAAGGCATTTTATACTGCGTGGCAACGCCCATCGGTAATTTGGCGGATATGACGGAGCGTGCCAAGCGTATTTTGGCGGAAGTGGATAAGATTTATGCGGAAGATACCCGCGTGACCCGTGGTTTGCTCACCCATTTCGGCATTCAAGGGACGCTGGCGAGTTTGCACGATTACAATGAGGCGGGGCGCGTTGCCAGTATCCAAGCCGAATTGGAGCAGGGTATGCAATTGGCGTTAGTGAGCGATGCGGGTACGCCGTTGATCAGCGACCCCGGTTACAAGCTGGTTCATGCCTTGGGGAATGCGGGGTGCAAAATTGTGCCGATTCCGGGGGCAAGCGCCTTGATTGCGGCGCTGTCGGTGGCGGGTTTGCCGACGGATCGATTTGTATTTGAAGGTTTTTTACCGGCAAAAGCGGTGTCGCGGCGCAAATGGCTGGAAAGTTTGGTAGATGAGCCGCGCACCTTGGTGTTTTACGAATCCAGCCACCGCATTGCGGAAATGCTGGCGGATGTGGCAAGCACCTTGGGTGAGGAGCGCCCGGTAGTGGTATTGCGCGAATTGACCAAGCTGTTTGAAAGCATTTACCGGGGCAGTGCCGGGGAATTGGTTGCGCAATTGAGTACTGATACGAATATGTCACGCGGTGAATTCGTGGTGGTGGTGGCGGGCAAAGTGGCAAACGAAGATCAGGAACAACTCAGCGCCTTACGTGCGGACAGTATTCTGGCGGTGTTGTTGGAAGAGTTGCCGGTGAAACAGGCAGCGGCGCTTGCTGCCCGTTTGACCGGATTGCCGAAAAATCAGTTGTATAAGCAAGCGCTGGCGATGGTTTAGGCGGCTGATTCTGGTGCTTCACTGGGTTCTTCGGGGCTATTGATGACGATGAGTTTGTCGGGGTCGAGTGCTAAAATTTGTTGCGCAATGTCGAGCGGAATCAGGCAACGTTTGCCACCTAAAAAGATAATCGCGAGTTCGCCAGCGGCTAAGGCTTGCTGTTGGGCTTCGGTGACGTAGAGGTATTTGATATTGTCACCGACCACAAAATTGTAGCGAATGTCAGCATCGTCGATATTCTGTAGGTTAGCTGTGATTAAGGCTGCAACTTGTTCGCGGGTTTGTTTGCGGCGGGCGGCGATTTCACGCTGGCGTTGTTCGGCTTGTTCCCGCTCTTCGCGTTCGGTTTTGGCGCGGGCTGCGTAAAATTGTTCGAGGTCGCTTTTTTCTTTGGGAGCCGGGCGTGGTGCTTTATTTTCAGTGCGTTGCGGTTTTTCTGGGGCTACGGCTGGGCGGTTTTCACGACGCGGGGCTTTATCGCGCGGTGGGGCTTGCCGTGAGGGAGCAGGTTTGGGTTGGTTAGCCTTTTCAATCTGTGCTTCGGTGACTAGCCCCGCTTTGAGGAGTTGGTCGCGTAATGAGTGTGCCATGCTGTTCTCTTGAAATTGTCGACAAGTAGTGGTGGTTAGTTGCTGTTAGATTCGTTAACAAGCGGTATAATACCGCTATTTTTACACAAGAGTAGAGTAAACCATGAATATTGATAAAGTTCCTGCCGGGAGTGATATTCCGAATTGCGTGAATGTCATCATTGAAATTCCGGCATTATCGACGCCAGTCAAGTATGAGTTGGATAAGGCAAGCGGGGCGTTGTACGTTGACCGTTTCTTGTCTACCCCGATGTTTTACCCGGCAAACTATGGATTTATTCCACACACCTTGGCACAGGATGGCGACCCTACCGATGTGTTAGTGGTGAGCCCGACACCGTTGATGCACGGTTGTGTGATTCCGGTGCGCCCGGTGGGTATGTTGAAAATGTCGGATGAATCCGGGATTGATGCTAAAATTGTGGCAGTGCCTGCGCATAAGTTGTCTTCTGGGTATCGTGAAATTAATTCCTATGAGCAACTGCCGCCGCTATTGTTGAGCCAAATCCAACACTTCTTTGAGCGTTACAAAGAATTGGATGCAGGCAAGTGGGTGAAGGTGGAGGGCTGGGCAGGTATCGAAGAAGCCAAGCAAGAAATTTTAGACAGTATTGAGCGTTATAATACGGAGCAACCAGAGGAGATTCCGTTCTCTTAATCTGTTATAGTCGCCCGATTTCAAGCAGGGCAGACAGGATGCTCGTTAGTACTTTATGAGCGATAGACCGATCAAATTAGAACGCGATGAGCAGCACATGTTCAATGTGCGAGTTATGGTTGCGGGTGTCTTTATCCTGTTTGCCCTGCTGGGAATTTTGGGGAGGGTTTACCAGCTCCAAGTCTCCGATTACGCCAAATATTTTGATCTTTCCGTCCAGCATTATCAAAAACGCATTCCTATTCCCCCCAATCGTGGTCAAATTTATGACCGCAACGGGGTGTTATTGGCTGACAGCCACACGCAATACGTGCTTGAAGTGGTGCGCGACAATATCGGTGATGAAAATGGTGACGGTAAGTCGACGTTAGCCGACGTCGATCTATTCGTTGAACGTTTGGGGACGCTTATTCCCTTGGTAGAAAAAGATGTGCGTTTGTTCAAAACACAGGCGCGGCGCTTTAAATATCAGCCTATTCCCCTTCGAGGCAATTTAACGGAGGAGGAACAGGCGGTCTTGGCGGTGAATGCCCCCCGCTTTCGTGGTGCCAAGGTAGTAAAGCGCATGGAGCGTTACTATCCTTTGGTGGAAACGGCGAGTCATGTGATCGGGTATGTGGGGCGTATTGATGCCCGCGATCTGGAGCGTGTGGATAAGATTGAGTATACCGGTACTACCCATATTGGTAAGTCTGGTGTGGAAGCTGCCCATGAAGACCGTTTGCACGGGAAGGCGGGTTTTGAGCTGATTGAGGTAGATGCGCATGGCAAAAAGCAGAAAGAAGTCGGTAAGGAAGAGCCGGTAGGCGGGCAGGAGTTGTTTCTGGGCTTGGATATTAATCTGCAAATTGTTGCGGAAAATTTATTGAAAAATGAACGTGGGGCGATTGTGGCGATGGATCCGAGTAACGGTGAAGTGCTGGCTTTGGCGAGTGTGCCGACGTTTGACCCGAATTTATTTATTAATGGTATCTCGCAGAAAGATTACAGCGCGTTGCGCGAAGATCCTGGTCGTCCTTTATTCAATCGTGCCTTGCAGGGAACATACCCGCCGGGTTCGACGATTAAGCCAATGGTAGGGGTGGCAGGCTTGATTGAGGGTGTTATTACGCCGGGTAGCCGGGTGTATGACCCTGGATTTTTCCGTTTGCAAGGTCAAAAACATGCGTTTCGGTGTTGGAATAAAAAAGGGCATGGTTCGGTTGATTTGAAGTATTCGATCCAGCAGTCTTGCGATACCTACTTTTATGATTTGGCGTATCGCATGGGAATTGATCGTTTCTCAGCAGGGATGCGGCAGTTTGGTTTTGGTGAAAAGACTGGCATTGACTTGCCAGCAGAGGCATCAGGATTAATGCCAAGCAAAGAGTGGAAGGAAAAGCGGCATAAGCGTAGTTGGTTTCCCGGTGATACCGTCAATATTGGTATCGGGCAGGGGTATTGGCTGGCAACACCGCTGCAATTGGCTCATGCCACCACCATTATGGCGAACCGTGGGGTGCGCTTGAAGCCACATGTTTTACGTGGGGTGCGTACTGCACGTAATCAAGATGAGAGTATTCTTAAGCCTGAGCCGTTTCCCAGTGTTGAAGCGAAGGATAATTATTGGACATTGACCATTCAGGGAATGGAAAACGTCATGCGCCCAGGTGGTACTGCACGGTCATCGGGTGATGGGGCAAGTTACCGCATTGCCGGTAAGACCGGTACGGCACAGGTGTTCGGTTTGGCGGGTGGGAAATACAATGCGAAGCGCATTGCCAAGCGTTTGCGTGACCATGCGTTGTTTGTGGGATTTGCGCCTGCGGATAACCCTAAAATTGCGGTGGCAGTGATTGTGGAGAATGCGATGGGCGGTGGTGGGACTGCCGCTGCACCGTTAGCACGCAAGCTCATGGATGCGTATTTACTTCAGCAGTACGGTGAGAATATGTTGAAGCCAGCCGGTGCAGTGGTGCACCAAGAGCCAGTTTCAGAGACACCGCCCGCAGACGCTGAGAAAACAACACCGAAAAAGAAAAAACAGGGGGGTGAGTAGTGATTAACAGTTTGTTGCCTTCTTGGTTGATTGTCGCGTTACAGCGGGTGGATGCGGTATTACTAGCGGCATTGTCATTGCTGATCTTTCTAGGGTTGGCAACGCTGTATAGCGCCAGTGATGGCGAGATTGAGCGAGTGCAACGCCAAATGGTGCACTTTTCAATTGGCTTGGGTGTGATGTTAATTTTTTCGCAGATCTCCAGCAAAACCCTGCGGCAGTGGTCGATCTGGTTGTACGGTATTGGGGTTGTCTTGCTGATTTTAGTGCTGCTTATCGGCGTCACTAAAAAAGGGGCAACCCGGTGGTTGTACATCGGTATTGATATACAGCCTTCAGAAATCCTGAAGTTAGCCGTGCCAATGATGTTGGCGTATTACTTTTCCGAGAAACCCTTGCCCCCTCGTTTTATTGATATTGTGATTGCGCTGGTGCTGGTATTAGTGCCGATGCTGTTGGTGATGAAACAGCCGGATTTGGGAACGGCTTTGCTGATTGCAACCTCAGGCTTTTTTGTTATTTATCTGGCAGGGATGTCTTGGTGGCTGATTGGTGGGGCGATTACTTTTGTCACAGTAGCAGCACCCTTGTTGTACTTTTTTGGGATGCATGATTACCAACGCAGGCGGGTTGATACACTTTTGAATCCAGAATCGGATTTGTTGGGAACTGGATACCATATTTATCAGTCAAAAATTGCGATTGGTTCTGGTGGGGCTTATGGAAAAGGTTGGATGCAAGGTGATCAAGGGCATCTGGACTTTCTGCCAGAACGGCACACAGACTTCATTTTTGCGATTTTTGGTGAAGAATTCGGCTTAGTCGGTAATTTGATTTTAATGGGGCTATACCTGTTTATCATCTGGCGGGGCTTATATCTAGCCAGCAAGGGTGAAGACACTTTTGCACGCTTGCTTGGTGGCAGTCTGAGTGTGTCATTTTTCTTTTACCTGTTTGTGAATACCGGCATGGTCAGCGGAATGCTTCCGGTGGTGGGGGTTCCGCTGCCATTAGTGAGCTACGGGGGAACCTCGGTGGTGACGCTGATGATGGCTTTCGGGATCATTATGGGGATGAAGAAGCGCAAACGCATTTATCAACGGGATGGCTGAAGACGGATTTTCATGCTCTCCCTCAGGCAGTTTGGAGATGGAGGCTATGAAAGTCATGCACGATTGGGTTCAATGGAATAAGTCACTGGGTAAACTGGTGAGTGTGGTATTAATCGGGGGGGTATTAGGGGGATGCGCGGCGAGTCCACAATGGCCTTGGGTGTTTGCACCACCGGTTGCGAATGCGCCGCCGAGTCAGCAGCAAAGTTATCCACCGATTAGGCAGACGGTGGTAACGCCTCCGCCTGTTAGTGGCAATATTCCTGCTCAGCAGCCTCCCGTTTCAACAACACCGCGCCAGCCGGTGAATTCTCCAGCCGGATTGCGTGGCGATTACGCCAACTACCCCGCGATGCGCCAGTTCATTGGTAAAATGAATAACCAGCACGGTTTCGATATTGCGTTTTTGGAGCAGACGTTTTCTGGGGTACAGCGTGATAAAGAGGCATTGACTAAAGCCGGAGCACCCACCGAAGGGCAGGTATGGCGTGCCTATCGCCCGATTTTCCTGACCGAAGAGCGCATTAATGGTGGGGTGGAGTTTTGGAACCGTCATGCCGCTTTGTTGGATGCGGCGACCCGCCAATACGGGGTGGATACGGAGTATTTGGTGGCTATTATTGGGGTGGAAACGCAATACGGTAAAAATACCGGCAAGCACAATACCTTACAGGCATTGACGACGTTGGGCTTTGATTTTCCGCGCCGTGCCAGTTTCTACCAAAAAGAGCTGGAGCAGTTTTTGTTGTTGTCGCGTGAAGAAAAAGTGCGCCCGCAAATTTTCAACGGGTCTTATGCCGGGGCAATGGGTTTAGGGCAATTTATCTCCAGCAGTTACCGCAGCTATGCGATTGACGGCAACCGCGATGGCAAGCGTGATTTGTGGAATCCGCAAGATGCTATTCCCAGTGTTGCGAATTATTTTGCGAAAAATGGCTGGAAGCGTGGCACAGGGGTGGCGGTTCCGGCTTATGTTTCTGGTGGAGGCTATGCTAGTATTGCTGAAGCAACACCGAAAAAACCGTCGCGTACTTTGGCAGACTTGGCTGCAAAAGGCGTGCGACCACAGACGGCGATTAACTCAGCTAAAGTGAGTTTGATCAAGCTGGAAGGCACAACGGATGAATATTGGGTGGGTGGGGAAAATTTCTATGCCATTACCCGTTATAATCCTAACGTGAAATATGCGATGGCGGTACATCAGCTTGCGCAGGAAATCCGTAAGCGTAAGTTTGGTTTTTAAGAGTTATAGTGATAATAAATAGAAGCTGATCCATGTGTTGTGGCGTGGGTCAGCTTTTCTAATGGGCAATGATAAAGCTGGACAATACGATGACAATAAACTGGCGATTTTCGGGAGTCTTATTGGCTTCCATGACCATGAGTTTGGTCGCTTGTAGTGGTAATACTGCTAAGAAAAGTGCGGTAGCATCGGCACAGATTCCCTCAGAGTTGACTACGGAATCCCGTACTGAGTGTGGTAACGATCCCGCTTACATGATCGAAGGTAAAACGTATCAAGTGCTCGATTCTGCGTCAGGTTATGCCGAGCAAGGTACAGCAGCGTGGTACGGTGCGGAATATCAGGGTACTGAGACGGCGGGTTGTGAGGTATTTGATATGTATGGTTATTCAGCAGCACACCGCACTTTGCCTTTGCCCAGTTTTGCTAAAGTCACTAACCAACAAAATGGCAAGCAGATTATTGTGCGTATCAATGACCGTGGTCCGTTTGAAAGTGGTGATTTGATTCAGCTATCGTTTGCAGCGGCTAATGCATTGGGCATTAAGGCGAAAAGCGGTGCACCTGTTGAAGTGGCTGCCATTTCGCCGGAGCAATTGCCACCTGAAGCTCAGGTGGCGGTTAAGCCCATGGTGACGCAACCTGCCAAGACGGCGGAGCCACTGGATAAGTCAAAGCCTTATTATGTGATTGCCGGTACATGGCCTGATCGTAATACCTCGCTGGATATGTTTGTGCGTTTGACTTCGGTTGGCCTGGCAAAAACAGAGATGGCTACCGCGCAGCAAAATGGGCGTGAAATGTATCAGGTAAGGATTGGACCTTTGTACAACCAAGATCAAATTGATAATGTGAAAGATATACTGCAAAGTAACGGCTTAGCGAACTTCAAGGTGATTGCTGGTAAGTAATTCAGTAAAAGGACTATTATGTTGATAAGGATTCTTAAACCGTTATTGTTGGCAGGGTTGCTGGCTGGCGGTATCGTGATGGCTGCACCGGAGTCAGCATCGCCAAACACGGGTGAACCCGCTCCCAAGGATATGTCGACTGCTCCGTACAATGATCCGGCTATTCCGCCGGAAATTATTGCGATGGCACCCGGTGTTCCCGAAATTGAAGCGAAAAGTTATCTGCTGGTCGATTTCCAAAGTGGTGAAGAACTGGCAGGCATCAACCCCGGAATGCGTGTTGAGCCAGCCAGTATTACCAAATTGATGACCGCTTACCTTGTGTATCAGGATCTGGGTAAAGGCAAGGTCAAGCTGGAAGATGAAGTGCTGATCAGCGAAAAAGCCTGGAAAATGGAAGGCTCGCGCATGTTCGTGGAGTTGGGTAAAAAAGTGCAGTTTGAGAAATTGCTCAAAAGCATGATTATTCAATCGGGTAACGATGCAGCCGTCGCGTTGGCGGAGCATATCGCGGGTAGCGAAGAGGCGTTTGTGCAACGCATGAATCAGGTCGCGCTTGACCTCGGTATGCAAGATACCCGTTACATGAATGTCACCGGCTGGCCTGCTAAAGATCACTACACCACCGCGCGTGATATTGTGAAGTTAGTGAAGGCATTGGTGTACGAATTCCCAGAATATTACAAGTTGTATGCGCAGAAAGAGTTCAGTTACAACAATATCAAGCAGCAAAACCGTAATCGCTTATTGTGGCGTGATCCAACGGTGGATGGCTTAAAAACGGGGCATACCGAGTCGGCGGGTTATTGTTTGGTTGCGTCCGCCAAGCGTGACAATATGCGCCTGATTTCCGTGGTATTGGGTGCGAAAAGCGAAGAAGCCCGTGCCAATGTGAGTCAGCAATTATTGGAGTACGGTTTCCGCACTTTTGAAACCCATAAGTTATATGCTGCTGGCGCGGTGCTGGCAAACGTGCGTGTCTGGAAAGGTGAGGCTACTGAAGTGCCTGCCGGTGTGATTGATGATTTATTTGTGAGTATTGCTAAAGGCCGTTATGACCAGTTAAATGGCGGAATGCAGCTTGATAAAGGTATTGACGCCCCCATTAAACGCGGTGACGTACTGGGCAAAGTGATTATTACGGATAAGGAACTGGGCAAAGTCGTTAAGGAAACCCCGTTGCTAGCGTTGGAAGACGTGGGCGAGGGTGGCTGGTGGCGGCGGGTGATGGATGGTATCCAGAAGCTGTTCGCGGATTGATAGCGTAAGCGTGAGGATAGGCTGTGGAGCGTTTTGGACAGCAGGAAGAGTTAATACTGGAATTTCCCTGTGATTTCCCCATTAAAGTGGTGGGGCGTGCAGAGGTGGAATTTCACCTGCGTATTTGTGAAATTGTGTGCCGCCATGACAATGACTTTGACCCGGAGGTGCATTTGCTGCGCCGCGATAGCTCGGCGGGTAAATACCATAGCTTGACCGTGAATTTACGTGCGACCAGCAAGCAGCAGATTGATGCGGTGTATCAGGACTTAAAAGCCTGCGAGTTGGTGTTGTGGGCGTTGTAAGTGAGGCGGCTTTAACGACAACGCTGTATATCCGTCAATTGGGGGTAGTCGAGTATGCTGCTGTTTGGCAGCAAATGCAGGTGTTTACCCAGCAGCGCTTAGCGGATACGCCTGATGAAATCTGGTTGGTGCAACATCCCCCGGTTTTTACGCTGGGACGCAACGGCAAAATGGAGCATGTGTTAGCACCGGGGGATATTCCCGTTATTCCGATTGATCGGGGTGGACAGGTGACGTATCACGGCCCTGGGCAATTGGTGGTTTACATGCTGTTGGATATTCGCCGTAAAGCGCTGGGGGTGCGTGAGTTGGTGACAGCGATTGAGCAATCGGTTATCGACTTGCTGGCGCATTATGGCATTGCGGCTTTGGGTGATAGAGATGCACCGGGGGTTTACGTCGCAGGGCGCAAAATTGCGGCATTAGGCTTGCGCATTTCCAAAGGCTGCACCTACCACGGTTTGAGTTTGAATGTGGCGATGGATTTGGAACCCTTTCAGCGCATTAATCCGTGCGGCTATGCGGGTTTGCAGGTGACGCAATGTGCAGATTTAGGGATTGAGCAAACGCCTGAGGCATTAGCCCACGAGTTGTGTGAGTCCCTTGCACAGCGTTTGCACTATCCCACCTTAGTCTGGTCGTTGGGTCAAACGTAGTATGTACTTTTCGTCATCACTTTGGACATGAGCGGCATCAGCAGTTTGCGGGCAAGAAATGGCAGTTTTGCGCCACCGGCTTGCATGGCAACCTCACCGTGATGTTGTTCATCAGCTTTCATTTTTTGCAGAATCGCCATGTCGGCTAAGGCATGAGGGGGAAGGCGATTGATGTGTTCTTCTAGGTGCTTGATGACTTGATCTTCGGTTTCTTTGACAAAACCCAAGCTCCATTTGTCACCGATTTTGCCTGCAACCGCCCCGATGGTGAATGAACCCCAGTAGAACAGCGGGTTCAGTAAGCTTTTACGACCGCCTAATTCTTGAAGGCGTTTTTCTGTCCAGTTGAGATGATCGTTTTCTTCCATCGCGGAACGTTCCATCTGCTCACGGATGTCTTCGCGGTTGGCGGTTAATGCCTGCCCACGGTATAAACCTTGGGCAGACACTTCACCGGTATGATTGATGCGCATCAGGCGAATAACCAAGTCACGTTCTGCATCGTTAAGCGGAGCCGTTTTTGGTATGTCTGCTGCCGGATTCGGGCGTTCCGTTGTCGGTGCGGTGGCGTGAACCACACGCAACGATTGGTCAATTTCGGTCAGGACTTTATCCAGCAGGCTAAGTTTGCGCATCTCGCTCTCCCATGCTTATTTGGTTTCGCGTTTTACCAAATAATCAACGACTTGCAATAAGGTTTCTTCATTGCCAACCATGCTAGGGCTGGTGCGATATTTGCCATTCACAATAATAACCGGTACTGAATCTGCTTTGGATTTTTCACCCACTTCTTTGGCGCGTGCCATCATGGTCTTCATTTCCATGGAGTTCAGGGCGCTCTTGACCTGATCAGCGGTAAAGCCGAGTTCGGTGAAAAAGCGTGTCATGGCATCATCGTCATTGATTTTACGGCGCTGTTTTTGCAGTGCTTCAAAGATTTTCGTGTGTACATGTTTGCTGCCATCGGCATCCAGCATTTGTCCAACATAGAACAATTTCGCGTGGTATTCCCAGCGTGGACTGAGGGTAGCAGGCACACGTTGGAAGACTACATTGTCCGGTTTCTTGCTGAGGAACTTCTCAATCGTGGGTTCCAGCGAATAGCAATGCGGGCAGCCGTACCAGAACAAATCCACGACTTCGACTTTTCCTTCCGCAGCTTGCGTAGGAATGGTCGCTGGTAAGGTGACGTAATGCGTGCCTTCCTTAAACTCTTGTGCCTGACTGGCTTCGGGAATACAGCCAGTCAGGGCAAACAGCGCAGCCATCATGAAGCCGAGGGTGTGGCTTAATGTGCGTTTCATTGGTTTATTATCTCCCTTTTGTGTTTATTAAAAATACTATCACCCAGTTATTGCAATAACTCGACTTATTAGAGGGGGCGTGATTCTCAAAGTTCACCGTAAGAGTGCAAGCCGGAGAGGAACATATTCACCCCAAGGAATGCAAACAAGGTAATAAATAACCCAACAATAGCCCACCATGCCATTGGAACACCGCGCCAGCCTTTCGAGAAGCGCAAATGCAACCATGCAGCATAGTTCAACCAGACAATTAATGCCCAAGTTTCTTTCGGATCCCACGACCAGTAGCCGCCCCATGCTTCAGCAGCCCACATGGCACCTAGGATAGTGGCGATGGTGAACCAAGCGAAACCAAGCGCAATGGCTTTATAGGTAACATCATCCAGCATCTCGAATGCAGGCAAGCGTGTCGCCATCATGCCATTCGGATTACGCTGTTGCCCATAGTATTTCAAGAGGTAGGCAACACTGACCATCGCTGCCAGAGCAAACGAACCGTAACCAATGAAATTAGCGGGTACGTGAATTTTCATCCAATAGCTTTTCAAGGCAGGAACCAATGGCTGAATCTCATGTGCGCCTTTGGTGTAGCTGTACCACAGCAGAAAAGCAACCGCAGCGCTGATTACCATCAATACAAAGCCGCCGAGTGAACGATTTTTGTAACGTCCCTCGTAAAACATGTAAAGCAGGCCAGTGATAATGCAGAACAGAATGAAGACTTCGTACAAGTTACTCACCGGGATGTGACCAAATTCAGGGTCAATCAGGTAAGATTCATACCAGCGTACCATCAGTCCGGTGAAACCCATCACCAAGGCAACCCATGTCATGGCTGAGCCGGTTTTCAAGGTAAACGCATTGTTTGTGAATAAGCCCGCGAAATAAGTCACCGTGGCCAGTACAAACAAGGCGCTCATCCACATCACGGCAGATTGGCTGGAGACTAAAAATTTTAGCCCGAACACTTGTTCAGCATTGGCGTAATTGCCGCCATACAACCAAATGCCCAACAAACTTAAGAGCGCAACGGCGATGGTATAGGGGCGGAAGGCTTTCCAGTACCAACCTAAGGCGACCCAAGCAGGTGCAGTGAGTGCAAGAATACCGATTTCGTATTCATCCATCACGTTACCGTATTGAGCAAATACCCAAACGCTGGCGGTAATGACTAGGGCAGCCCACAACCAATCTGACAGACGGAGTTGCTGGAAAAAACTGGGTCGCTCAATGAGCGAGTCAATGGTTTGTTGGGGGGTCGACATGTTTCACCTCTTGTTTCATCACTTGCTGGAAAGTACTCTGCAACTGTTGGAAATAACGTTCAAATTCTGGCTGATTACGATTACTGCTACCTGCCATGATGATTTCCGCTTGGTTGTTGTCCAGCGGTTTAATCCACACCCATATTCTACGATGCGCCACGTAAAATAGGAGAAATACCCCTATTGTTAGCATGAGACTGCCGAGATAAACCACGTCTTTACCGGGCGAGCGCGTGATTTGCAGACCAGAGGCTTCAATCTGTTTGAAGTTGGTCATGTGGATGAACCAGGGTGAACCGTAAGCAGACAATTTATCAATGGCTAATAAGCTATCATCAAAGAATAGCCAATCCTTATCACTAGGCTCCGTTGTTATACCTTCTTGCTTGAGGGTTTCTTTATAGACCTCACGCAACGCGGCGTTAAGCACTTTCATGAAAGCTTCGGCGGCACTTTCCTGCTTGTCTTGCGGAAATTTTGCCTCAATCTCTGCCATGATGCCATCAGAACCTTTTGTCGCAAATTGTTCGGTTAAGCGTTGCATCGACTCCACGATCTGCGCTTCAACTGTTGGGTCAGCAACCGTGGTTTGCTGCATCGAGTTGCGAGTGGTCTGGAGCGCCGATTGTTTCACCAATTCGGTATTTTGTATATTGGACAAAAACCGCATAAAACGCTCCATGCTGCCTTTCGAGTCAACAGGGATGTGCAGGTAACGGAAAGGTTCGTTCGGCGTGGTGCGTACCCCACTGATGTAATAGTTCTGCCCTTTGATACTCAGCGGGTTCATGTAGTTTTGGTATTCGAGCGCTTGTCCGGTAGCATCACGCAGTTTGAAGGTAACACTGGGGCCAACGTTTTCTTTCTCAATGCTGCCAGCCCCGTCTTCGATATCATTGATGTTGAACAGGCGGAAATCGTTGAGTTCTAATTTGTATTGCTGGTCGGTGCTGGTTAAGGTGTAGTCGCGGAAAATTTTACCATCAATATCCTGTGAAGCATAACGATTGCTAAGCGAATGCAGACGTAGCTTGAGTTCGGAACCACCATCACCGAAGTTGGCTTGGTAGATTGCCACGCCGTTGTGAATTAAGGGGTGGTTGACGGAAATAGTGGTTTCCAGCGGTGCATCAAGCGTTTTATCATAAATCACCAAATCACTCTCAAACGACTTGGGTTGTCCGGTGCTGTAGTGTTCGACGCGGAACTCTTTGACTTCCACCTCAAACGGCAGGTGCTGTACCAAGTAGCCGTCACGTACTGGCTGGAAAATAATATTTGCGCGGCTGCCTTCCGGTATGTCGACAGAGCCACGGTAAGAAAAGCTGGTATCGGGTAGCTGGCTGATGGCAGGGACTTCAGAAGCTGGGATATTGCGGGTTTCAGGTTTCAGATTGCCTTGCCATTCTGCAATCATGAGGGGCAGGCGGCTATCCATTAAGCCACCGAGGAAAATGACAATCATGCCAATGTGGGTCAGCCAATAACCCCAGTGGTTTGCACCGCCTTTCATGCCAGCCACAACCGTATGATCCTCAGCTACTTTTTGGCGCGTTTTGAAGCCTTGTGCGTGTAGGATCCGGGTTGTCAGCGCTTGCGTGGCAGCAGCATCTTGCACACTGTTGATGGCTATTTGATGCTTCATGGCTCGCAGGGATTTTTCCTGCACGTTTTCGCGGAAATGGCGTAGTTCGCGGATAATGCCGGGGGTATTGCGCCCGACACAAGTGGCAATGGAAACCACCAAAAAAGCCAGGATAGCCAAGAACCATAAGGCTGAGTAAACATCGTACAGTTCCAGCGATTTGAACAAATCAAACCAGAAGGGACCAAATTTGAGTTGGTAGCTGGTGTAAGGTTGATTTTGTTGCAGCACCGTGCCGATGATAGAGGCAATGGCGACCACTACCAACAAACTGATGGCTAAGTTCATCGAGCCTAAAAAATTGATCAGGCGTGCACTGGAGCTTGGCGAATTTCTCATATCACAACATCGTCTGGACAAAGTGAATGCATTAAAACAACAAAGGGCGACAAAAGCCACCCCCTGTTTTACAGCAAAGCATTACCGAATGGTAATATCACTTCTGTAGGCCAGCAATATACTCAGAGACCGCTTCGATTTCTGCGTCGGTCATACCAGCGGCGATGTTGCGCATCATTTTGCCCGCATCATTGGCACGTTCACCTTTGCGGAAAGCGTATAACTGATTTTTGGTGTAAGTGGCGTGCTGCCCACTGATTGTCGGGAAGTTAGCAGCAGGGTTGCCCGCGCCATTAGGGCCGTGGCAAGCCGCACAAGCCGCAACACCAGTCGCATTGTTGCCACCTTTGTAAATCTGCTCACCTAACGCGACTTTAGACTTATCCGCTTCGCCCGCTTTCGCTACTTGGGAGGAGTAGTAAGCAGCCAAGTCAGCCATGTCTTGATCACTCAAGGGTTTTGCCATTGGACTCATGGATGGGTTAACACGCTCATCATTCTTGAAGTTCATTAACTGCTTCAAGAGGTAGCTTGGGTGTTGCCCTGCCAATTTTGGCCATTCAGGGTTAACGCTGTTGCCGTCTGCACCGTGGCAGGCTGCACAAGTCGCGGATTTGGTTTTGCCTGCTTCAGCATTGCCACCCTCTGCCCAAGCAGATGCTGCGACGCTAATAGCCAAGCCACTCAGTACAAGCATGAGTACTTTTTTCATCATCGAAGTGCTCCTAATATCTACAAAATCTGTCATCTTTTTGCATGACACCCAGTGACTTCCCATGTTCACCTAAGTGCTATACGCTGCCTAACCGTCTTCTCGCGGTTGCGGCAATTACTTGCAATCATGCTGAGTGCATCTTAATCTGCACCCACCCTGACGCAGGCATACCATAATCCACACGCTCTACAAGCTTTTCCAGTGTCATCCTTTCGCAGTAACGGGAAAGGTATTCTGAAAAAAACGAATGGATTGTACAACATATTCTGCTTGTATTCTGCAAAAAATATTAGAGAACGCTAACATTATGAATAACTATTACCAACAAGCTGCTTTTCTGCAAAGTGCCACCACTCGTAAGACTATGCCCGATGAAGGTGGTTTGGAAATCGCCTTTGCAGGGCGTTCCAATGCCGGAAAGTCCAGTGTAATCAATCGGGTGTGCTCGCAGAAGTCGTTGGCAAGAACCAGTAAAACGCCGGGAAGAACCCAGTTGATCAACTTTTTCCAGCTACCGGACGCGAATTTTCTGGTCGATTTACCCGGTTACGGTTATGCGAAAGTACCGGAAGCGGTTAAGCTGGAATGGCAGAAATTTATCGAATCCTATTTGACGCAACGCAATACCTTACGCGGGATGGTGTTGGTGATGGATATCCGCCACCCGATGACCGATTACGATCAGGCGATGTTGCGCTGGGCACGCAATAGGATGTTGCCCGTGCATGTATTGCTGAACAAGTCGGATAAGTTGACGCGCGGGGCAGGAATGAACGTACTACTTCAAGTGCGTAAGGCTTTGGCTGACGCTGGGATAGCTTCCGTGCAGACATTTTCCGCGCTTAACAAGCAAGGGTTAGACGAATGTTGGAGTATTCTGGATAAGTGGTTGGGAAAGGATGTCTGAGTTATTCAGGAAGAGTTCATTTCTTTAAGGGTATCCTTTCTCCTGTAGGAAAAAGGAACCCCGGCCAAACAGGGGGTCTAAAAAGCCGGGGTTTAACGAACAGGTCTGGATTGGGGAAACCAAACCTGTGTCCGTAAACAAAAGATACCGATGCCGGGCTTAAGCATCATTCAGCATATCTTTTGGTACTTCACGGAAACTTTT